>JAADFU010000141.1 GCA_013152715.1 Calditrichota bacterium | reverse complement strand
AGCCGGTTAGTTCAGTTGTTTTTGAATTTGGTGGATAATGCAGTAAAATACACTCCTGATAATGGAAAAATTCGACTTTCACTTTATCAGCAAAATCATAACGCTGTAGTGGAAATAAAAGACACCGGAATCGGAATTTCTTCACAAGACCTACCGCATTTATTCGATCGTTTTTATCGGGTAGACAAATCCCGCTCTCGCCAATTGGGCGGTAGCGGCTTAGGACTTTCCATTTGCCAGTGGATTGTACTGGCGCACAATGGGAGAATAAAAATCGAGAGCGAGTTGGGTAAGGGTACCTGCGTGGCGGTAACTTTTTAATTTTTTTTGTACCTCAACAATTTCTTCATCATTTCTTCATTTAGCCTCATTATATTATGCACAAAAATGTTCTCAAGGCACAATATCACCAGCCGTGTTTTTGAAAAATATCTTGAAATGTGGAGGATTAATTTTCCATGAAAGCCCGAATTTTCATTGTTATTCTTGGATTACTAATTTCACGGCAATTGTTTGGCACGGACCAAAAGCCGATACTTACAGCAGTTCGTATTACGTCAGGGATAAAATTGGACGGGTATTTTGATGAACCATCGTGGAAATTAGCCACGCCAGCGACTAATTTCAAACAGCGCGAGCCGATGAACGGGGCGCCCGCGACCGAGAAAACCATGATTCGCATTCTTTACGATCAAAAAAATCTTTACATCGGAATTTGGTGTTTTGATTCCCAACCGGATAAAATCATCGCCAATACATTAGTGCGGGACAGCGATCTCAGGGGAGATGATCAAATGACAATTGCCATAGATACTTATTTAGATCATCGAACAGGTTTTGTTTTTGCCACTAATCCTCTTGGTGCTCGATTAGATGCTTATCAATATGCCCCTGAGCGAGATCCTAACAAAAACTGGAATGGCGTCTGGGACGTACGAGCGCAGGTTACCTCTAAAGGATGGCAGGCTGAAATTGTCATTCCCTTCAAGACGCTTCGCTTCCGGAATCTGCGTCAACAAATTTGGGGCATCAATTTCCAACGTATTATTCGGCGGAAAAATGAAGAAGATCTGTGGTCCGGTTACGGTTACAATGAAGGAATCACCTATTTTTCTTGTGCCGGAGAATTACAAGGTTTAATCGACGTCAAACGTGGGCATCAGATTGAGCTTTTTCCGTACGGCAAATTTGGTATTCAGCAACAGGATTCCCAGAACAGCTCTCACAGCACGGTCACCAAAGCCGGATTCAATCTGAAATACGGCCTTACTCCCACCTTAACGACCGACTTCACCGTGAATACTGATTTCGCTCAAGTAGAGGCGGATCGCGCCCGCATTAATTTAACGCGATTTAGCTTGTACTATCCGGAGAAAAGAGAGTTCTTTCTCGAGGGAGCCGATATATTCAGATTTGGTTCTATTCAGCGTGCTCAGGTTTTTTATAGTCGAAGCATTGGCATTTCTGATGCTGGCGAGCAGATTCCCCTTCTGGGAGGAGGCAGGCTCACTGGACGTGCTGGCAAATACTCCATCGGCATTCTTGATGCTCAAACACAGACAAAAGGTGAAACGCCGGGAGCAAATTTTTTCGTCGCCCGTATGCAGCGTGACATTCTTCAACAGTCCAAAATTGGCGTCATTGCTACTCAAAAATACGTTCCTCGCACCGGCTACTTTAACAGAGCCTTCGGGGCAGATTTTAATCTGTACTTTAGCAATTTTTTAGGCAACAAAAATCTCGTCTTTGGGGGCTACCTGGCTGGAACTCAGACACCTAACTTATCAGGTAATAATCTGAGCGGAAGATTTTTCATCGACTTTCCAAATGATTTTATTGATAGCTACTGGTACGCTTTTGAAATTCAACCCAACTTCAATCCGGAAGTCGGATTTGTGCGACGCAAGGGTATCAAGCAGTTTGGCGGAGCGATTCACATTATGCCGCGGCCCGGGAAGTGGGGCATTCGTAAATTAGCTTTTAAGCCATTAGATTTTGACTATACGACCGATCTATCCGGCAGAGTAGAAACAATTAGTTCCGAATTTCGTCCGCTGGGGTTCAGAACAGAAAGCGGGGAATTCTTTGAATTTAATTTACAGCGGACGTTTGAAAGACTGGATGATGACTTTAACATTTACGATGATTATGTCATTCCCGCAGGTGCTTACTGGTTCAATCACTCTGAAATTCAGTTTGCTACCAATTCCAGCCGACCGATTTCCGGAGGCTTCTTTCTCAATTGGGGAAATTTTTATTCCGGAAAACGGACTGAGCTATTTCTGCAAAGCGTTCTGAAATTCAGTTCTCATTTCTCATTGAGTCTGGATTTTACCCGCAACAACATCAAATTAAAACAGGGACACTTCCAAACTCAGGAGTGGGGCAGTCGCATTGGCTATGCCTTTTCCACCCGTTTGGATACACGTGCCTTTGTGCAATGGAACAATGAGGATCAGGAACTGAATATTAATTTTCGTCTCCACTGGATTCCTAATTTAGGCAGCCATGTCTACTTGGTTTACAACCATCTGTTGAGCACAGAAAGCAGCTTTTTTAAAACTGAAAATCGCGTGTTAGTTATGAAAATGGATTATTTATTCAGGTGGTAGTTGTCATGACGGTTGATACACTTTTTTAAAATTGGAGTTTTATATTTATTTTGCAAGCTAAAAAAAGAGGCATTATATGAAAAAATTTCAAATTTATATTTCATTCCTGTTAGTATTTTCTTTTGTTATAACAATGCAAGGAATGGCGCAAGTGTGGACGTTGCAAAAAGTTAAGAACACAGCATTTCAGGTTAATCCCCGGCTGCAAAGTCTGCAAAATATAGTGAAAGCAAAACAGGGTGCATTGCAACAAGCAGCAGCTTTTCCCAATCCTGAGATTGGCGGCATAACCGGCAATCGCAGTAAGATGCTCTCTTTTGGTCAGCAACTGGAATATCCGGGAAAACGGAACCTGCGAATAAAACGAGCCGAACAAGAGCTGCAAATCACCAGATTAAATTTGCAACAGGAACGACTAAATATTTCGGCCCAGGCAGCAGCCCTATTTTTTGAAGTGCTTTGGGCACAAAAAAACTTAACTCTCGTCAAAGAGAATCTCACCGTTACGAAAAACTTTTTGCAGGCTGCCCAACTGAAATTTCAACGGGGATTTGGAAGCAAATTGGATGTTATCAAAGGACAGGTTGAGGTTCTCCGCGCCAGACGGCTGTTGCTAACCGCAAAAAAAGAATTGTTGAACAAGCGAACGCAATTGAAACTATTATTGAAACTTTCGCTAAAAGACACCCTGACTGTAAAAGGAACGATGGACCAATCGCTATTTGAACCACGTGGTGGATTAGATTCTTTGTTAACGATCGCTTATGAGAGAAGTCCCGAATTAACTATTCAACAACACAAATTGCTGTTATCTCAACTACAGCTACAAGCTGTCCAATTGTCCACTAAACCAGACTTCAATCTCGATCTTGCCGGCGGTGTAGAAGATAAAGAGTCAAAAATCGAGCTTGAATTGCGCATGCCGTTAGCAATCTGGGACAGAAAAAAGGGAGCCAAATCCGAGGCTTTATTTATAAAGAAAAGTGCAGAATACGACAGCGAGAATGTTCGTTTGCAAATCACACAACAGGTAACGGCTGCCTTTCAGAGTTATGAAAATGCTCACCAATCTGTTAAACTGTTTCAAGATTCCATTTTAAAAGATGCCGAATCTGCAGCTCAAATGGCGCAGCGCGCTTTTGAAACGAGCAGCTTTCGCTTCCTTGATTTGATCGATGCCCAGCGCACTTACCTGTCAACAGTTTCAGAATATGAGCAGGTATTATTGGAGTCGAGATTGGCGGAAATTGAATTGAGACGGTCAATCGGATTTGATTAACCGCGGAGACGCCAAGGGCGCAAAGGAAAGCAAAAAATAAAGAATCAACATTAATTTAATCTTTGCGCTCTCTGTGTCTTTGCGGTGAATTAAATTTAACCGCGGAGACGCCAAGTACGCAAAGGAAATAAAAAGGAAGTATCATGAATAATCGAGAGAATGAATTATCAAAATTAATTATTGGTTCAGCTATTGAAGTTCATCGGCATTTAGGTCCAGGCTTACTTGAATCTGCTTATGAAGAATGCCTTTGCCGTGAATTATCAATTAATAATATTGCTTTTGAAAGACAAATGCCACTCCCCATAAATTATAAAGGAATAAAATTGGATTGTAGCTATAGGCTTGATATTGTGGTGGAAAAGCAGGTAATTGTAGAATTAAAAGCAATCGAACAAATTACTCCCATACATCAGGCACAACTTTTGACATATTTGAAATTATCACATTTAAAATTGGGCTTATTAATCAATTTCAATGTTCCCGTTTTAAAAGATGGCATAAAAAGAATGGTTAATAATCTTTAATCTCTGCGCTCTCCGCGCCTTTGCGGTGAGATAAATTCTTGGAGGAATGAAATGAAAACAATTTTAATTTTACTCACATTAATCACTATTACGTTTACCAATTGCACGCAAAAACAGCGGGAAGGCTGGAAAAAGCGTGCGGAAAAGATCACTGGTGAGAAAGAAAAGACAGCGCAAATAATTGATACTTTGAATACGAATGAATTTGCTTTGACTGATCAGAACCGTCATTTTCTCAATCTAAAAACCGTGGCTGCCAGGAGACAGCGAATTGCTAACACTATCGAAGTACCAGCAGTTACCATGCCCCATCCCAACCATTTCGCTGCCATCAAAGTACCAATGAATGGGTGGATTCGGAAACTCACTGTCGATCCTGGCAGCGAGGTTAAGAAAGACGCTGTTGTGGCGATAATTGAAAATCCACAAAATATGGGGCAACAGTTGCAGATAAGATCTCCAATCAGTGGCGTGGTAAGTGAACGACCGGTTAATAAAAATGAATGGGTAGAAAGTGGGATGGAATTGATGAAAATTATTGATTATAGAGTGTTACAGGGCATTATGCAGCTTTATCCTGATGAACAGAGTAAAGTGCGGGTAGGACAAGCGGTCGAGTTTTTCCAAAAGGGTTGGAGCGCTGAAGGACGCATTAAATTCATTTCGCCCACCGCAGATCCAGCTACCGGTAGCGTCGAGGCACGGGCGGACATTGCTAATTCCAATCAACAGGTCAAAGCCAATGTGCCAATAACCGCAAGAATCACTGTCGGAGAAAAAGTTGCTTTAGTGGTTCCCAGCAGTGCATTGCTTCATGAGGAAGACCATTTCATCGTGTTCGTCCAGAAAGGCGAACAATTTGAGAAGCGACTGGTAGAAACAGGAATCCGAACCAGCGAAATAGTTGAGATCAGGGATGGCATAGAGGCGGGAGAAAAAGTAGTAACGCATGGCGCCTATCAGTTGAAAAATATTGCCTTTTCCAGCGCCCCAACTGAGGAGGAAAAATAAATGTTTCAGAAATTGGTCGAATTTTCCATTAAAAATCGCGTGATTGTTTTCCTTGCTGTCAGCATTTTAGTTGTGCTCGGTGTGAATGCGCTGCACAATTTACCCACAGAATTTTTACCCGATTTGAGTTCGCCCATTGTTTCGGTGATCACTGAAAGGCCCGGGTTGGCGCCCAGCGAAGTCGAAAATCTAATTACGCGTCCGATTGAAAACAGCCTGCAAAGTCTGCCGGACGTGGAGAATATTCGTTCGAAATCGACCAGCGGTCTGTCACTGGTCACGGTTACTTTTAAATGGGGCACGGATTATTACTGGGCGCGGCAGTTCATTTCGCAAAACCTGGCAGAGGTTATCACCAAACTTCCTGTTGGAACCCGCGCTCCGTTTTTATCAAATGCTGCTTCGCGGCTGGGTGAAGTGATTGAATATTATTTGAAAAGCGATAGCCTTTCGTTAATGGATTTGCGCGAGCTGGCGAATTATGACGTGCGCTTAAAATTGAAAAGCGTGCCCGGCGTGGCGCGTGTGGCAAACATGGGTGGAGAAGTACGACAATACCAGATTCTGGTGAATCAGGACAAACTGCGTTATTACCAGATTGGGTTAGATGAGATTGCTGCGGCGTTGAAAAATAATAATGTAAACTTTTCTGGCGGGGTCATTACCGAAGGACCGGTGGAATTCACGGTGCGCGGGCTGGGACGACTTTATCGGCTCAACGATTTGTATCAGGTGATTGTAACGACGCGCAACGGTTTTCCCGTTTACCTGAAAGATTTGGCAACCATTCGCGAGGCGCCACAATTCCGTCGTGGGATAATTTACGTGAACGGAAAAGAAGCGGTGCGCGGCGTGGTTACCAAACAATACGGCAGTGATACCCAGCCGGTGATCAACGGTCTGTTAAAAGCCATTAACGAGATCAAACCTTATTTGCCGAAATCGGTTGAACTGCGTCCGTTTTTTAACCAGGCAGAATTGATTCTGGTGTCAGTACACAATTTAAAAGACGCCCTGCTCATCGGTGGATTTGCTGTGCTGTTGATCGTACTTTTGTTTTTATCAAATTTCCGCAGCGCGCTGATCATCGGCATCACTTTGCCCATTTCGGTTTTCATTACTTTCATTTTTATGCACCTTTTCCATGTAACCATAAATGTCATGTCACTGGGCGGCATTGCCGTGGGGCTCGGGATTATGATCGATGCTGCCATTGTGGTCACGGAAAATATTTTTCGCTGGTTAAATAATCATCCAGGCGAGAAATATCTCGCTACGCTCAAAGGTGCGGTGGAAATGCTGAATCCGGTGAAATATTCCACTGCGATCATCATTGTGGTTTTTGTGCCGCTCATGTTTTTGCCCGGCTTTGAAGGAAAATTGTTCAAGCCCTTTGCTTTTACAATTATTATTTCCATGCTGGTGGGTCTGGCTCTTTCCGTCACGCTGACACCGCTGTTGTGCTACTCTTTTTTGAGCAGCAAACCTGGCAAATCAAAAGAGAGCTGGCTGACACGTGCTTTCTATCGTATCTATGACCCGCTCATTAAGGTTTCGCTTAAACGTCCGGTGCGAGCCATGCTTTTTGTTTTACTAATGTTAGTCCTGTCTGCCGGGATGATTGCCTTTATGGGCACAGAGTTGCTGCCACCGTTTGACGAAAACGCCTTTATGGTTAAAATCTACCTGCCGCCGGGAACCAGCCTTGATGAATCAGCCAGGGTTAGCAATCAGATTTTAAGCATCGCCAGTCAGGCGCCGGATGTGCGAAATATTGTTGCTGCCGTGGGGCGATCCGAGGGCGGCGAAGAGACTGAGGGGATGAGCAATTTTTCGGAGAATTATGTGGAGCTTGTACCGCGGGATCAGCGCACCAAATCCATTGAAGAAATTGAAGACTGGATCCGAGAAAAGATCGCCGGTTTTCCGGGAGCAATTGTTACTTTTGATACACCACTCAATGATCGCATTGAAGAAAGCATCTCCGGCTCGCGGGGGCAATTAGCAGTAAAAATATTTGGACCCGACTATGATATTCTCATGGCTAAAGCCGCCGCCTTGAAAAACATCATGCAAAACATTCCCGGTGTGACTGATCTGTTCATGAATCAGTCCGCTGGTTTGCCATTCATTAATATTTTGATTGACCGCAAAGCCGCGGGACGGTACGGATTAACTCCGGAAAATATTGCCGATGACGTGGAAACCGCGCTGGAAGGAAAAACTGCCACCACAATTCTTCAGGGTGTCAAAGAATTCGCTGTTTTCGTCCGTTTACAAAAACAATTCCGCAATTCACCGGAAAAGGTGGCATCGATTCTCATTTCAACGCCGAACGAAAAAACGATTAAATTGTCGCAGGTGGCAAAAATATGGCAGGATAGCGGCCCCATGCTGATTGAGCGGGAAAATTTGCAGCGGCGCGTGCAGTTGACCTGCAATATTTCCGGCGGTGACATTAACCACATTGTGTCAACGATTAAAAATCGGATTCCACAATTGCATTTGCCAATAGGTTACTCTGTTTCTTTTGGTGGCAACTATGCCCGCCAGCAGGAGTTGAACCACCTGATGATCCGCATCGTTTTGATTTTGCTGTTGGTTGTATTTATGCTTTTATTGTTAGCTTTTCATTCCATCTGGCAGGCAGTGTTAATTATTCTGACCATACCGCTGGCATTGATGGGCGGAGTGTGGGCGTTATTCTTCACCGTGACAACTTTCAATGTGTCATCGCTCATCGGGTTTGTTGCCCATTTCGGATTGACCGTGCAAAAGGGTGTGATCTTAATGGAATACATTAATGATCTGCGTCAGCAAGGCATGCCGATCAAAGAAGCCGTCATACTTGCCGGACGCACAAGAATGCGACCAGTGTTAATGACGGCGACTGCTGCTTCATTGGCAGTGTTGCCACTGGCATTGGGCATTGGCGCCGGTGCTGAAATTCAGCAGCCCATGGCGATTGTGCTCATCGGTGGTTTGCTAGTTTCCACGCCCATGGTACTCGTGATTTTACCAGTTTTGTACGCACAGGTAGAAAAATTTAGAAAGCAGGATACAGATTAGGGGATTTGAACTGGGACTTAAATCTTTCAACATGAAATAAATCAACGAAGTTATTAATGAGTGCTTTTTTGTTTGTTCGTCTAATTTAATTTTTCCAGGTTATGTAGTTAAGTTTCACGTAATAATTTTAACTAAAAACAAAGGAGATGTATTATGAAAGTCAAAACCCACTTTGTTGCAATTTCTATCTCTCTGATGTTCATTTTAGTGACGATTTTTTCCACGAATTGTCAATCACAAAAATCCAATCAGAAAAAGCAACAGACGAAAGAGTCCAAACAAATGGTCAGCCAGGACACAAGCAAAACCAGTGTTCAAGTATTTAATTTTGAAAAGTGCGAAGTTGGAAAATTGCCTGTTGGTTGGGAAACAGCCATGACAGGCAGGGGTACTCTCGGACATTGGGAAATTGCGGTTGATAAAACAAAATCAGGTGAAAACAAAGTACTGGCGCAAACTTCCATGAAGAATTTTGGTTACCACTTTAATATGGCGGTTAAAAAAGATTCTGATTTTAAAGACCTGATCCTGACTGTGAAATTCAAAGCTATCAAAGGCAATGAGGATCGCGGCGGCGGCCCCGTGTGGCGCTATCAGGATGCTAATAACTATTACATCTGTCGCGCCAATCCGCTGGAAAATAATTTTCGCGTTTACGCGGTCATTGATGGAAATCGCAGACAATTGAAAAGCTATAGTCTGCCGATTACCAGCGGCGAATGGCACACGATAAAAATCGAACACACAGGCACGCACATCAAATGTTATTTTGACAGCCATCTTTATCTGGAAGCGGATGACTCAACATTCACCCAATCCGGAAAAGTCGGCGTCTGGACAAAAGCAGACTCCTATTGCTATTTCGACGACCTGAAAATTGAAGAAAAATAAGCTTGCTCAAATAGCAAAAGGATGAATTTTCAAAGTAATCAGATTCAGTCAATCGAAGCTTATTTTTGTTGAGGTAGTCAAGTCCCCCATGAATCCTCCCTGATTAAAGAGGGACTTTTCTACCTCAACTTATTGGACGAAGACAAATGTTGATTTTTTATCCGGAATTTGAATCAGTGAAATAATTTTTTCGCTTTAAAAGAACTCAATTTTTGCAGAAAAACAAGTTTGGAATTCTTTCCGACCCAACAGAACTGAACAATTAAAATCTATTATTTTTGTCTATTTTTCTCAATTTTGGGAGCAATTGAATATGCGTGCAGTCAAACAAGTGTGGGGGTTGAGCCTGATCATTTTGTTATTTTCCGGCGCGGGCCAATCACAAGAAATTTTGAATCTGAAAAATTGCATCAATCTGGCAGCCCGCAACAGCTTCCAATTGCAGGCCGACAGCCAGCAAGTCGCTGCTGCAAAAAATGAATTTTTGTTAAGCCGCTCACAGACGCTGCCGCAGTTTTCCGGTGAGTTAGCGAGAACCGAGCTGGCGTTGCAACCCTACCATTTCCGCCAGCAGTGGGCATCCGTGAACGGCGACTGGTCTGCCGGAAGCTTGCTTTTAAAAACATACAATTCTTCACAAAAAAAGCTGCTTTCCGTCAAAGCCAGACAGGCAAATACGAAATTGCAAATTGCTCACCGTATCAGCCAACTCTACATTTCAATTTTGCAAAAACAAAAAAACATCAGTCTGTTCAAAGATCGGCTGAAACTTCTGGAAACGCACCTGAAAATAACTCGGGCATTATGGCAATCCGGCACGCGGACGCAACTGGACGTTCTGCAAACGAAATCAGAGATTCTCCGGCTCAATGAACAAATTGCCGGACTGCAAATCGAAGCGCAAAATTTTCAACAGGAATTAGCCCGACTTTTGGGCAGGAAAAATTTTGGTAATTTGCAATTAAAACCATTGCCATTGACAGAATTGACCGGACAAGATGTACCAGAGCTTGCCAGTCAAAATCTTCAAACAAATCCGCGCATCAGGGCGCTTAATTTTCAGACCGAGGCAGAGCAAATGCGTTTACGCTCAGTTTTTGCCTCGCAGCTTCCCAGAGTTCGCTTCAACGGCGGCTACGTTGCCGACGGCGATCCTACTGGCGATGGGAATTACTGGCAGGTGACTGCTGGCATTCAATTCCCGTTGTTTCAATGGGGAGCGACGCGATTTCAGCGGCAAAAAATCATCGCCAATTTTCAATCCCTTCAATTCCAAAGAAAGGCGATTGAACGCGATCTCTCCATTCAAGCAGAGCAGAAAATCGAAAGCTTGAAAAAGTTAAAAGAAATCATCTCTCTGCAAAATGAACGGCTGCGGAACAACCAGTTGGCAAATAGACTGGCTGAGGCAAATTATCAGGCCGGCCTCATCACCAATCTGGAATTCCTCACAGTACAACAGCAGCTCACAGAAACCCAGCTTGAACTTGAGGAATCCGGCTTGAGTTACGCGCTTAATTTGATTGAGTTTTATCTTTTAACAAACCAGATTGAAAAAATTTATGAATTGAATCAGTAATAGGACGCTGATGAACAGGGAACCGGCGGATCACGCCAAAGGCGGATGCGGTTTCGGCGCATTTGCGCGGATTTTTTATTATTTAATCCGTGAGAATCCGTTTAATCAGTGTTCATCTGCGTTCTATTTAAATAATTATGCTAATAAAATTTCGTAATCATCTTTTTCTAAATGTCAATCAATTGATGAGAGCTAACATGAAACAACACATTATTTTTTTCGGGTTGATTATTTTTTTCGTTTTCGGCTGCGGCAACAAGAATGCTGAACAATCTTCTCATAGAGATGCACTTGTGAAAATCAAAACCGCAGCGGTGATGCGGACGGACATGGTCGATACGGAGCGTATTTTTGGCGAAATTCGGCTGCGCTACGAGGCTTATCTGGCTTCGCAATTTGACGGACGGTTGGAGGATTTTACTTTGCTGCCAGGAGACGTTGTCAAAAAAGAAGAACGCATCGGAACGATCATTCCGCCTTCGCGAGAGGCGTTACTCCAGATAATCAACAAAATCAGCGCAGAAATGAAGCCGCTGCTGGAGCAACAGATCAAATCCATTCCGCTGACCAGTCCTATGAACGGCACCGTGCTGAAAATTCTTCACCACAGCGGCGACGTGGTACACAGTGGCGAGCCCATCGTGCACATCGGCGACACGCGCATTCTCGATGTTTACGGCGATTTGCCTATCAGGTATATTCCATTAATAAAAAAATTGCAAAAAATTGAAATTCAATTTACAAACTATCCCCATTCGCCCATGCGGCTGCCCATTCAAGCGATCTCTGCGCAAGTGGATCAGGCTAAGCAAACTGTCCCCATTCGCCTGCGGCTGGACAATCCAAATGGCGAATTCAGGCCCGGTATGCTGGTACAACTCATTTTTCCCGGACAGGAACACAAAAACACGCTCATTGTCCCGCGCAGCGCGCTTCTGGAAGAGGAAGGAATTTTCAGTGTTTTTGTCGTAAAAGGAAAGAAAGTCGAAAAACGATTAGTTAAAGTCGGAATTTTTAATAACGATAACGTGGAAATAATTAATGGCGTTCAAGCTGGCGAGCAGGTCGCGACGCAAAAAGCCTACTCGCTCGTTGATGGAATGGAGGTAGTTGTCGAATGAGAGGACTCTCGCGATTCGCTGTTGAAAATAAGCGGGCGCTGGTGTTCACGGCTTTGCTGCTATCGCTGATTGGACTGTATCTGATTTTCCAAATTCCCGAAGGCGTTTTTCCTGATGCCACATTCCCGCGTATCGCCGTGTTGGTGGACTACGGTCTGGCGCCCTTAAAAGAAATGGAAATGGAAGTCGCCAAGCCCATTGAAGAAGCAGCGATGATGGTCGAGGGCGTGCGTTTGGTACGCTCGTCGATCAGCCGGGGCTCGGCGGAAATAAATATCGATTTTCAGTGGCACCAGGACATGTTTCGCGCCTACCAGTTGGTGCAGGCGCAAATCAGCGGTATCCAGAGCCAGTTGCCCAAAGGTGTGCAGTTGGAAGTACGCCGTTTCACTACCAGCACTTATCCGGTAGCCGGCTACAGCCTCACTTCGGACAAACTGAACCTGCTGCAATTGCGCGATCTGGCAATTTACACCATCAGGCCGCAGCTCGCCAGTATTCCCGGCATTTACAATATCGAGGTCATGGGCGGTAAAGAACGCGAGTACTGGGTCAATCTGGATCCCCAGAAATTAGCCGCGCTTAAGTTAGACTACCGTCAGATCGCAGAGGCGCTGCAAAAATCCAACTCCCTGAAATACGTCGGCCGACTGAATGAAGCGAACAAACTTTATCTGAACATTGCTGACAATCGCTTTTTGAAAATCGACGACATCAAAAATACCATTGTCGCTCGCCGTGATGCGACGCCGATCAAACTCTCGGAAATCGCTTCCGTGGAACCGGCGCTGAAAGAGACTTTTCTCGCCTGCGAAAGCGATCTTAAGCCCGCAGTGCTGATCACTGTGATCAAACAGCCGGGCACGAATGCAGTGGCGATCATGAAACAAGTTGAAAAACGCTGGCAGGAACTGAAAAGGGTGCTGCCGACGAGCGTTGAAGTGAAAAAGTGGTACGATATGACCGATTTCATCCGCCGTTCCATGGGCAGTGTGCGCGACGCAATTTTTTTAGGAGCATTTCTGACCATGCTCGTGTTGCTGCTTTTTCTGCGCCGAATTCGCATCACTTTGGTCACGGCAGTAATCATCCCTGTCGCACTGCTCATCACTTTCATTTTCATTAAACTGTCCGGAGCAAATCTCAACTTGATGAGCCTCGGTGGATTGGCTGCAGCTATCGGCATTTTAGTGGACAACGCGATCGTCGTCGTGGAAAATATCGAGCGCCATCTGGAACAGGGATTTTCCCGCAACGACGCAGTCATTCAGGCGACCAGTGAAATTATTCCTCCCTTGCTCGGTGCAACACTGACCACGTTGGTAGTTTTTGTCCCACTAATTTTTCTCTCTGGCGTGCCGGGCATCTTTTTTCGGGCATTGGCTTCCACATTGGCGCTGGCGATTTTCGTTTCCATGCTGCTGGCTGTCTTCCTCACGCCGGCGCTATCAGTGCTTTTTATTTCGCGAAAGGAAAAATCCGCGGGGCGCTTTTTGCCCAAAATTATTGCGCTACAGCAAAAGTTACTGAAAACCACTTTTCATCGGCCGGTAATTATTTTCGCCCTGATTGCCTTGTTTGTTCTTGTCGCTATTTTCTCTTATCTGCGCATCCCCAGCGGATTTTTACCAAAGTGGGACGAACGAACAATTGTCCTCGATTATATAGCGCCCCCGGGTAGCTCTATCGAAACGACTCACAAAATGCTACTGTCAATTGAAAATTATTTAACGAGGCTTCCGGAAGTCAAAGCATATTCCTTGAGAATTGGACGAGGTTTGGCTCATCCGCGAAAGCCAGCCAACAAGGGCGACTTTGTTATTTCTGTTCGCAAAAACACGAAACGGTCATCGTTCGAAATTATGGATGATTTGCGCAGTTTTATTGCCCAAAAAGAACCGAGAATGGAGGTTGAATTATTTCAGGTTCTGCCGGATCGTTTAAACGATTTGAGCGGAGAAATTGCGCCCATTGTTATCAAAGTTTTTGGCAATAATATTTCCCGCATCCAACAAACAGCCGCACAGATTGCAGACTCGCTATCGCTCATTCCTAATGTTGTGGATGTATTTCCGGGATTTACGGATAGCGAACCCGAACTCAAAATTCGAGTCCGTCCTGAAATCGCCCGGTTTTATGGATTAACCGTAGCCGACGTAAATAATGCTGTCAAAATGGCATTATGGGGAATCGTGCCCACCAGTATGATGGAAGGGCTTAAAATGATCCCGGTGCGTATGCGCTATCCCAAAGCGAATTTTAACCATCTTGAAAAAATCCGCCGACTTCCTATCTACCTGCCGTCTATCAATCGAGTGTTGCAGCTTGACGAAGTTGCCGACATTCAAAAACAACCAGGCAAAACAGACATTGACCATGAAAATTTGAGTCAGGTAGTTAATGTCAAAGCGCATATTTCCGGACGCGATCTGGGGAGTATCATCAAAAATGTCAAAATTATGCTTTCCCGAATTCCTTTGCCGCCAGGCGTCACCGTAGAAATCGGCGGCCAGTACGAGAGTCAGCAGCGCGCGTTCCGCGAATTGCTGCTCATTCTCGGCTTTGGCATTTTGCTGGTTTACGCGATTCTTTTGTTTGAATTTAAATCGTTTCGTACTTCCGGAATCATTCTGTTAGGGACGGTATTGTCTGTGAGCGGAGTTTTTCTGATACTGTGGATTACGGGAATCCCGCTGGACATCTCCGCTTTCATGGGCATGATTATGATCCTGGGGGTGGTCGTCAATAACGGCATTCTGTTGATTGATTACACGGAAAAATATTTGAAAGAGCAACCTGACGTGAAACAGGCGCTACTCATGGCAGGACGCGTTCGTCTGCGCCCGATTTTGATGACCACGCTGGCGACAATTTTCGGTTTTCTGCCGCTGGCGCTTGCCATTGGCGAAGGCTCGGAAATGTTACAGCCGCTGGCGATTTCCATGATCGGCGGCATGAGTCTCTCCATGGTGCTGTCGCTATTGGTTATTCCCGGGTTGTATTTTGTTGTGAATAAAAAGGTGAGCGAAATTTAGCCACAGAGGCACGGCAAAAAATAGCACGCTGATACACGCGGATTATGCGGATCACCGCGGATATTTAAAAAATCTTATCTGTGACAATCCGTTTAATCCGTGCAAATCCGCGTTCTATTTATGATTGATTGGTTTTAGAGAAGTGAATTTTATTGAAATTTGATGTCACAAATGTTTGGAGAATGACGATGATGAAAAAACTTTTTCGGAAAGAGTCTATTTCATTTCTTACGATGTTGTTAGTTTTATTCGCAATTCCGAAAATTTCCGATGCACAAGTTTCCCCGCCCAATCAACTTGTGGCGCTAAAAGTTGACCGCGCGCCCCGTCTCGACGGTATTTTGAATGAGGATTGCTGGGGTAAAGCGGTCAAAATTTCCAATTTCACACAGAGGGAACTGAACGAAGGCGAACCTGCCAGCGAAAAGACACAAGTGGCTGTAGTTTATACGAATTCTGTCCTTTACATTGGTGTTTGGTGCTACGACCGGCAGCCGGAAAAAATTGTCGCCAAAGAAATGAAACGAGATTTTCGCCACTGGGGCGAGGATGATTTTGAAATAATCATTGATACTTACAACGACCAGCGCAATGGCTATTTTTTCATCACCAACCCCAACGGCGCCAGAGAAGACATCTTGATCACTGACGAAGGCAGAGGGTCAAATAAATCATGGAACGGCGTCTGGGACGTGGCAACGAAAATCACGAATGAAGGATGGTTTGCGGAAATCGAAATTCCTTTTTCCACGCTGAAGTTTCCCAATCAACCGGAACAAATCTGGGGCATAAATTTTGAACGCAACATCACTCATAAAAATGAACAGGTACTGTGGCAGGCCTGGTCTAGAGATTATGATATAGAAATGGTCTCCCACGCCGGCAAATTAGTTGGCTTGAAAAATATAACCGGCGGGAATTTGCTGGAAATTAAGCCGTATCTCACGGCCGGACTGCAAAAAAATTCTGAAGAAAAAGCGGATCAGGTCGCCCGTTTCGGCGGCGACTTGAACTATCTGATCACTTCCAACTTGAAGCTCAACGTCACGCTGCACACAGATTTTGCTCAGATCGAATCTGACCGAGCGCGAATAAACCTGAGTCGATTTTCTCTCTATTATCCGGAAAAAAGAGGTTTTTTCCTGGAAGGCAGCGGGTCTTTTGATTTTAGTCTTGGCGGCAGAACAAAAGTTTTTTACAGCCGCAGAATTGGAATAAAAGACGGCGAAGAAATTCCCATCATCGGCGGAGTCCGTCTGCTCGGAAAACAGGGCAAAACAAACGTCGGCGTGCTCTCCATTCAAACTGCCGAAAAAGAAGACGAGCCAACGACGAATTATTCAGTGGTACGATTGAAACAGGATGTATTGGGCCAATCTTACGTGGGAATGATTGCAACGGCGAAAAATTCTTCGGACACGTCGAATTACGTTTACGGAGTCGATTTTGGCTACGCCTCGTCGAAGTTGTTCGGGGACAAAAATATCCGCGTCGGCGGCGCTGTGAGTCAATCTCAGAGCATGGATCAGTCGAATCAAAACAATTCGGCTTATCGATTCTATCTGAGCATGCCTAATGATTTTGTGGAGTACGATCTGGCGTATTACGCCGTGCAAAAAAATTTCAATCCTGAAATCGGCTTTCTCCGCCGTTCCAATTTCAAACATTTTTACACTGAATTACAATTCAATCCCAGACCTTCATTTTTGCCCTGGATCCGCCAGATGGAAATTAAACCCATCGATGTGGATTATTACTGGACGGACGACACCAATGAATTGGAATCCGTCGGCGCGGAATGGCGGCCGTTGGGATTCGGAACAAAAAGCGGGGAGTGGTTCGAATACAATATTCAAAGATTTTACGATCGTTTGAGTGAACCATTCGAGATTCACGATAATGTGGAACTTCCCGTGGGAAAATATTGGTACACCAGGCATGAATTACAACTTTCCTCCTTCCGCGGCAGAAAAATTTATGCCGGCGGTGAAACAAGCTGGGGCGCCTATTACACCGGGAATCGGACTCTGTTCGCCCTGCGAGTCGGCTTAAATTTGAACAAACATTTAAACATCAGCGCAGATTACGAACGGAACAATCTTAAATTTCCCGAGGGAAGCTTCACCACTCACGAAAGCGGCGGAAGAATCGAATATGCTTTTAATCCGAAATTATTTTCTATTTTGTACGGTCAGTGGAACAATGAAGATCACGAAATTTTGCTAAATTTTCGCCTGAACTGGATCCCCAAAATCGGTAGCGATTTCTATCTTGCCATCAATCAGAAAATCAGCACCGCTGGTTCAAAACTTAAAGTAGAAGATATTGTGGTATTGTCAAAATTGGTGTGGCGTTTTGCTTATTAATAAACTTTTGTAAATTTTAAAATATAAGCATCAAGAACCAGAAGATAAAAAAATTTTAATTATTCAGCTTCGAAGCCGCCAAGGCTCCAATGTTTAATTATCTAGAAAAAAATAATTTTGGGGATCGCTTTGAACAAGAATGTGTTGTGAACAGGCGTCAGCTTCATTCAGACGTAGCAATCCGT
>JAADFU010000140.1:3398-5448 GCA_013152715.1 Calditrichota bacterium | reverse complement strand
CCAGGCGTGCCGGCGATATGAAATAGATGATAAACATCACCATGTTTAAAAATGCAAAAATCCTTCAGATAAAATCCTTTTGGCGCGTAGCCGTGTTTCAGCCAGTCTTCTTGATGGAATTGTTGTTCGCGCACTGCCTCGCGATAACATTTTTCGTCTAAGTTTTCAATCTCAAAGCTCATAAAGCGAACCTCTTTTTTGCTGCTGAACTGCAAAAGGAGCCAATTTTCTCAACAGAACATCCCCCTAAATCCCCCTTCAAAGGGGGACTTCCTAATTCCCCCCTTTGAAGGGGGGTAAGGGGGGATGTGCAAATTTAACCTACTTAAATAAACTATTCTTTTTTATCAAAAAATCTTACTCTCCCCCTCCGTGCTCTCTGCGTCTCCGTGGCAAATCCTGTCTCAACTCACTCGCTCGATCAAAAATTTCTTCTTTGCTCAGACCTGCCGCCTCATACATGGCAAAAATATTTTCCAGCGGCGTCTCCGGCGGCACGGTATGCGATGCGGATAAAATGTAACCGCCTCCGTCTTCGGTCATTTTTTCAATCAGATTTTTCGTTTCCCGAAAAACTGTCTCCGCTGTGGCGCGAGGCAAAAGTTCAACCGTATCCACGCCGCCCATGAAACTAATGTATTTTCCAAACTCGCGCTTGAGTTCGATGGGATCCATTCCCGGACAATTCGCCTGAATCGGATTCAGCACGTCCATTCCCATTTCAATTAAATCGGGGATAATTTCCCGAATTGCTCCACACGCATGATATGCCACATAAAAATTGTGCTTTTTGCCAACGTCAAAAATCTTCTTCAGCCTGGGTTTCAGAAATTGGCGCCAGATTTTTGGGTTCATGATTAAATCAAACTGTCCGCCGACATCATCGCCGGTCCAGAACCAGTCCATTGGAAAACGCTGGCACGCAGCTTCTCCCAATTCAACGGCAAAACGAGTCGCCTCGTCATAAATTTTCTCCACAGAATTATCGATATCCGCCAAATCCATGATTGCCTCTTCCATCCCGCGCAGGCGGCACATCAGCTCGAACAGGCAAGGAGAAATATCACAGCCGATAAAATATTCGTCTTGCAACGGCAAAATTGCATTCATATTTTCCAGAAGTTGATCAATTTTCGAGAACGGAAATTTGTAATTTTTTAGTTCCTCTTTCGGCGCATTTTCCAGCGGAGACTTGGAAATTTGATTGAAAGGTCCCTGTTTGACCCAGTCAATTCCCCAATCATCAGAATGACCTTCACCGTCTCGCTCGTGCACGATGCCTTCCATGGCGTGATTATTTGCCACCCATGCCTGACGCACATCATCGCCCAGAGCCACGCCGAGCAAATTTTTCGGCAAATCCAATTCCGCCGCCAGCCTCTCCGCTGTAATGGGATGAAACCACATGAAAATCGGCACCCGATCCGTTTTTTGACGCCGCAAAGCAGCATACACGCGCTCTTTTGAAGTCATGATTTCTTTCTCCGGCAATAATAAATCGATAAACCTTGAGTGTCTCAAAAGCTTTTTGAAACCACAGAGCCCGCAAAGTAGGCGCAAAGAGCACAAAGAATATCGCATTAAAAACTAATGAGCTAAAAAGCCTGAGTGGGCCTCGTGATTTTAATTTTTTGACTTTAATATAGCAAGGTGTTTCTCAAATTAGCCACTTCTCTCGCACAAAATTGACGCTGCGCCTGATGATTTCTTCCTCTTTTTTGAGAGAATCCAATTCATTCGCTTCTTTTTCAACCGGAATTTCCAGAATCAAGCGATCCAGTTTGGTTCTCGACACAATGATATCAAAAATTCGATCCAGATCGATGACGCCGTCTCCGATGACACAGCCACTAACTTTGAAACCATAATTTGTCATCTCCAGCGCATAATCTTTGAAATGAGTAGTCACGGCAAAAGGCGCCATTTTGTCCGCTGCAAAAACCGGATCTTCCAGCACTGCCAGCGGATTCCCCACATCGAGGCAAATGCCGATATACGGACTTTCCAGTCGCCCGATCAACCCAACTAATTCATCTCCGGTCACATCGCC
>JAADFU010000140.1:0-3352 GCA_013152715.1 Calditrichota bacterium | reverse complement strand
ATCTGTCGCAACTGTTTTTCCGCGCGATCAAGTTCCCGGGGAATATTTGTATTTTTATCAAATCGGTCAAATCCCAAAAAAGTGCGCAAAATCGGCGAACCCAGAATTTGACAGGCGCGAATTTCTTCGACGATATTTTGCGGTTCAATGCCGATTGTCCCGTATTCGATGAACAGATTTTTTTCTCTGGCAAAATCAGCCACGTCCATCAAATATGCCTCATCTTTTTCAGGCAAATGCATGGGATCAATCTGAAATCCGTCCAACCCCAGAGATTCAACTTTTTCGATAAAATCAAACAGCGTCATCGGATTGCGCGGCTGAAAATCAGGATGACAGCCAAAAGCAAGATGATAGCTGTAACTGTCCAGTCCAAGTTTCACAAAATTTCCTTTTTTCATGGTACCATGATAATTTTCACTGCGTCGCCACGACCTATCATTTCCACGGCTTCCGGATACCGTGAAAAATCCACAACAACGCTGATGAGCGGCGCTGTGTGCAATTTTCCTTTTTCAATATAATTCACCACATGCTGCAAATCTTCTGTTGTGAGCCATTTGGAGTTATAAATAGTGACTTCGTGATCGAACAAATTCCACATTGGCAATTGCACCGTACCTTCGTTATAACTGAAAATGACTGCTGCTTCTCTCGCCATCTGAAGGCCATTCAATAGTGCAGTTTTGTTCCCGGAAGTCTCAACAACGATGTCAACGCCCTTATTCTTCAGCCAGGAAATTTGATCTTCATTCTCGGCATCAGTTATTTCATCAGCTCCTAATTCCCGCGCCAATGCCAGTCTGCCTAATTTTACATCCGTGGCAGTGACTTCTTTGGCGCCAAAAATCTTGGCGAACTGAATAGCTGCCAATCCAGCAGGACCGCAGCCGGAAACCAGCACTCTTTTCCCCCGATAATTTTCTACTTTCCGAACAGCGCGATGCACGCAACCAAACAATTCTGCCATGGCGACATATTCCAGTGGCAATTGTTTGTTTACAACGGCGACAGAATCCGGTTTTCGCGTCACGTATTCTGCGTACAGCGGAGGCCCGCCAAGTCCGGAAAGTGCCACGTGATCACCCACTTCAAAATTTTTCACATCTTCTCCCACCGCGGCGACAATTCCCGCGCCTTCATGCCCGGGGAATCCGGGAATGCCATATTCCAAATATTTATTCTCTCGATAAAGTCCTGTGTTTACTTTCCAATCGTGCTGATTGCACAGGGAAAGCGCTTTCATTTCCACTAAAATTTCATCACTTTTCGGCTCCGGGATATCCATTGAAACAATTTCAAAATGTCCAGGCTCGTTGATCAGGATCGCTCTCATATTTTTTCCTTCCCGTCCTGAATATTGCTATTCTGTTCCTTTGTTGATTTACGAATAGATTTTTTATTATTTTTCGCTCGTCGGGTAAATGGTATCTGAGTAAAATAACGCAGCCCGCCCACGGTTGTCAAATTGCGAATGCGGTTTGTGGTCTGGGAAAAAAATTCACTGACAATGATTTTGTCCGTCACTTCGCCAACTTCTTTCACCATTGCCAGCCGATGAATTGAGTAGAGACCAATCAAAAAGGCAAACAAAAAGAAAAAATCCAATCCCCGCAAATTGAGCGTCTGAAACGCCAGATGCTCGGCAGGGCTGTTCCATTCAATTGTCCATGAAAATTCCCGCTTTGTAAAAAAATCAGCGAAACCGCCACCGATAATTGGCGCGATACCTGCTGCCAGCGAAATAATAATACTGTTGGACGCGAGATAGGAAGTTGCTTTTTCCCGCGGCGCCAGTTTGAGTACAATGTTTCCGGACGCCAGAATCACGCCTGCTGTGGCAATTCCCATCAAAACATGAATGACCACGAGCAGCGGCATTGTCAGCGAATATTTTTCCGGCAGCGTAGTAAATGTCCACGCCAAAATGCAAAAAATATTCAAAGTGCCGCTGACATTGAGCACTGATTTGTTACTGAAACGATCTGCCAGATTCCCCCACACTTTCACAGAAATCAGGTAACTCAATTGACTCAAAACAGTCAATCCGGCGACAATCCCCATACTCAAATGCAACCTTTTGATCAAATACACAGCGAAAAAAGGCCCTACCAAATAAAGCGCAAAATTCCATGAACCCAGAAAAATGAGTAGATTTCTGAAATTCTGATTTTTGAACGGCTCTCGAATCAACTCAAGAATTTTCATCTGTTCAACGGGTCGGCTCATTTCAGGCTCAGGGATCGTCGAGATGATGTAAGTACCCACCATTCCGGCAACAAATCCCCAAAAAATAAGTATGGAATAACTGAAAGTCAGTGAATATTTTCCCAGATATTTCCAGTAATCCAAAAACAATCCGGCGGCGAGGCTGAGCATCATCGCTGCTGCCATGGAGAATCCCAATCGCTGAGAAAAAAATGAACCCAGCCGATTCACCGGGATCAAATCGCGCATCCAGGAATTCCACGCGCACACCAGCAACGCATTGAGTCCGGCGTGGAAAACCAAGCCGACTAAAAGCAGCATCAACCCCAATTTTCCCGATGCGAAAAATGGAATCAATGCAATAAAAAATAAAAAAGAACGACTGAACCCCGCGGAATAAACAGCTATCTTCTTCCGCTTTCTTATTTTTTCAACAATAAAAATCGACGGAATCTGCAGCAATTGCAACAACGGCGGCACTGCTGCCAGAATGCCGATAAAAATATTCGAAGCGCCCATTTCCAGGGCAAAGGCGATCAGGAAAACGCCGGCCGTGAAAGTCAGCATCGTGCTTGATGCCACGCCGTCTTTGATCACAGTCCGCAAGCCCGCCCGCAATTCTTCTTCCGATAAATTCTTCACTGGTTCCAGATGCGACATGTTTACCATTCCTCTACTGCGGCTTCTGTCATGGCTGCGATATTTTCCGGCGGCACATTAGGCAACAGCGCCTCGTGGCTGGGGCTGATAATGAGATGAGGACCCAGCAATTTTTTCACACGCCGAACATCTTCCTTTATTTCGTCAGGCGTTCCGTTCACGAGCAAAAATTGTGTGTCAATTCCGCCTAAAAATGAAATCTTTCCTTTGAAATTTTTCGCCAGAGTTTCCGCATCCATGTTCGCGGCTTTTGCCTGCAACGGATGCAAGCAATCAACTCCTGCGTCAATGAGCCGGTCGATCACTTTAAAAATCGCGCCGCAGGAATGCAAAATCACCTGCAATCCATGCGCGTGCCCCTGATCGGTAAACTTTTTGAACCAGGGCATGATAAATTCGTCAAAATGGGCAGGGCCGCAAATCAGATCGATCTGCGTTCCGAAATCATTTCCGAAAAAGAAACCGTCGATCAAATCGCCCGCTA
>JAADFU010000139.1 GCA_013152715.1 Calditrichota bacterium | reverse complement strand
AAAGAACAGACAAACAAAACCGTTGTCTAATTCTAAATTTAATGAAAATCCTTTTGAGCCCCATCTGAACATTAGCTTATTTCTTTTTGCGAATTCAAAAATACGATCATATACCTTCAATCCATTTCTATCCAGGGATTTCCGAAATTTGTTTTCATCGACTTTGGGAAGAGTGGCAGATTGGACTTTATGTCGAATAAATTCTTCATCCCCAACAACCATATCACTTGAGATTATTTTCTCTCCATGTTTAGTGGTAAAATACCTGAACTCTAAACAATAGATATCAATGCCTTTCTTTCTTAAAAATTGAGCTGTTTGTTTAATTTCTCTGGTGATTTCTTGTGCGACGATAACCAATTTAGAATATTTGTTAAATGACACGCTTTCGTTCTGTTCGTCTTGGAAGTATTGCTGATGATAATCTTCTAAACTAATATCTTCACCGGAATAATTTTGATAAATTTCATTTAATTGGGAATAGTCTAAATTTTCTATAAACGAGGCATATTCTAATAACTGAGCTATTGTTTCTCTTGGAGTTTTATTTCGTTTCAATTCTACGACAATTGTATTCCCAGATTTGTCAATCCCTAATAAATCAATAAACGAATTTAAATTGGTTGTAATTTGGCGGCCAATAACTAGTATTTTGCTATTCTCAAAAAAATATTCGGGATTGTTTTCTAATAGCGATTCCAAATCAGACTCTTTATTCTCATCTTTAAACTTCTTCTCGTTGTATGGAATCATTTTTCCACTTTCATCAAGTGTAAAAAGACGCATTGACTTATTCCTTTAAATTAGATTTTGATAAATGAATTACTGCAAAAAATTGGATAGTCTTTTCAAACACGCGGATGCACACAGATTCAACGGATTCCCGCGGATATTAATCCGTGAAAATCCGCCCGATCCGCGCGGAACGACCGCTATCTTTTTAGCGGTTCATCCGTGTGCCATAAAAAAGTACAATTTTGCAATCAAAAATTAAATTTGTACCAAAAAATTAAAACATCCGATCCCATGGCGGCAAAACAATGGGTTTCTGTTGCAAAATCTTCAACACGTCCGGCGATACATATTTTTTGTTCACAACCAGCCGAAACATGTATTCATCAAACCATCTGTCGGTCATGGTCAAATATCCGTTGTGTCCGGCGGATTTTCCCCAGCTATTTTCCAGCAGCCACTGGGTGGTTTTTCCGTCCGGGGATTCGTCAAAACCAATGAGCGCCATGCCGTGGGTTGACCCGCTGTCAAAGGTCAAAATGCGTTCCGCTTTGTTCATGCCAAATTTGACGCCGTAAATTGATTCGTAATCATACACGCCAAGCGCAAGAACGCCTTTTTCCCGATCGAGTTGTTTGCCCACGTCACATGAAAAATACATGGCTTCGTTATTCATAATCGACTTCTGGGCAAATTTTTTGATTTTTTCAACAGGCAAATTGATGAAAACCCAATTGGCTCCGTCCAGCATGTTGCGATCGTATTTGATTTCGTAAAGTTTGTAATATTCTTTGCTGGGATCATCCATGAGCTGCACATAATCGCGCAGATTGATGCCGACAAACTCTCTGTAAAATTGCTGCGGCGAATAAGTTTTCGGCTCGGAAATATTACCATCGGCATCTTCGTAACGCCAGGTAAACGTTTCCGGCGGTTCTCCAAGATTTATGACCAACATGCGATAGATTTCTTTCAAGAATTCGACTTTTTGTTTCCGCAAAGCTCTCAAACTTTTTCCCGCCTGATACAACTGACGCAAACGAATACCCTGTTCGCGTAACTTGCGGGCGAGCAAACGACGCATGGTGCCGGTGTTTTCGCTGTGAAAAGTTTCTGACATGGCATTTTCCGGAACCACGCCGTATTTTTCGATCAAATCCACGGCATAATTCCACACGCCGCCGTCCTGAATGGGATGCTGGAACAGCCACTGCACTTCTCGATCATCGATGTCTTTTTTGCGCGTGGAAATGATTGCTTCCAGAAATAGATTTGCCTTTTCAAACTGATCCCAGAAAAATGAGTAATTTTCCGAAAAGAAAAATTCCTTCATATTATGCTTCTCGATGACAATGGGGCGCAACACATTGAGCGAAGTGAACAACCAGCATCTGCCGGAAGATTTTTGATTGGTAATGCCTTTGGTCTTGACACGGTATTTGAAAAAATGGTCGGTCTTGCCTGCCAACTGTCGATTGTAAGCTAACTTTTTAATATCATTATTAGAGATAGCGTTGATCATTCCGCGCGTCGCTCCGTCCAGTTTAAGAGACGAACGGATTTGTTTCAGTAGATCAGGCGAAATCGCGCCGGTTTGGTTTTTTTGAGAGAAAGCAGAGGTGAAAATTAAAGACAGGAGCAAACAAATAATTGCAATTCGTTTCATGGTATTCCTCCTTGAATTCCGAATGAACTGTATTGGAAGTTGCGATTTATTATTACGAAATTTATGCGACAAAATCAAATAATTTTTCAAAAAAATGAAAAAAGTTTGCATTTTTATGCTCACTGTGTTAAATTTAGAGCCATTTTGCACCTGACCGTGAGATATTTGTAGTAAAAAAATCGCACAATAAAATTATCGGAGGAAGAATGAGACCTTACATTTTGTACGCAATTTTAGCAGGCACTTTTTGGGGGTTAGGCGGCTATTTTGAAAAAGCGGGATTGCTCGCCATGAAAATGCCGGCGATCGCCGGGATCACACTGCGCACGGCTGTGGCACTGATTATTTTGGGCGCGATTTCCATTCCGGCGTGGAAATCCATTGGAACGCCGGAAAATTATCGCGCCTGGCTGATGATCATCATCGGCGGCGGTATCATCGCCGGCAGTTTGGGCATGTGGAGCTTTTACGCTTCACTTTCTCATTCGGAAAATCTGGGTGTGACGCTGGCTATTGCTTTCGCTTTTTCCCCCATTGCCGGCACTGTGGTCGGTCTCATCAAAAAAACACAGTATCTGGATTGGAAGACCGGACTCGGATTAGCGGCGATTGTTTTGGGCATGGTCCTGATTCAATTGGCGAAAGAACCTGGCAAGTAAACTTTTTTTCGTAGATAAAGAAAACCGGCGAGCTTTTCAGTTGCAACGCCGGTTTTTGTTCTTTGGTAGAGTATTTTTTTGTTTCTAATAGTTCTGGCGTTTGATAATTTCTCGAAATTTCGCCAGTTGAGCCGAACTAATGTTGTATTTTTCAGCTAAATCGTTAAATGTACTCTGATAATCATCTTTAAGTTGCTTTATTTCACTCATCGTCAAATGCTGATTTGCATATTGCTGTTCAAAATCATTCTCCAATTTCTGAATTTCTCTGCCCAATTCTCTGTCCCTGTCGGATATGAAATATTTGGATGGGTC
>JAADFU010000138.1 GCA_013152715.1 Calditrichota bacterium | reverse complement strand
CAATGTAATCGATATGATTCGCGACAGTGGCGATGCTGGCGTAGCCTGTTGAACTCAAAAATGGAGGATAAAACACCACACCAATGACGCCGCCGGTGTTGGCGATGGCGACAATCTGGTCGTCGTACAAATTGCGATAACGATCGCGCAAAGCTCTCACGCCGGAGTGCGTCGCCACGATGGGATTTTTTGTGACCGCTAAAATATCTTCGATGGTTTTTATTCCGGTATGCGACACATCGATGATGACGCCCAGCGAATCCATGGTGCGAATCACCTTTTTACCGAATTCGCTCAACCCCACAGTCCGGGATCGCGAGTCCTTGGCGGAAACCGCCCAATCCGTGCTGTTATTCCAGGTAATGGTCATGTAGCGCATGCCTCTTTCGTAAAGCGCGATCAAATTTTCGATTTTATTTTCTATGCTGTGGCCTCCCTCGACGCCAATAGCCGCAGCGATTTTCTTGTCCGCCACAATGGACAGTACTTCGCCCGCACTATTCGCGTGAACAATGGCATCGGAGTTGAGCGCCATTTCAGAGTCAAAAATATCGAGCATTCTTAACGCAGTGTCAAAATAGTGATTTACATACCTTGTCGGACTCACCCACACAGCGAAAAATTGGAGGTCCACCCCACCGATTTTCATGCGCGGAATGTCCGTATGATTGTAACTATGAAAATCCGCCAGATGATAATCCGAATCCTCCAACATTTTTTCCAAAATATCATTGTGCAAATCCACGACTAATGCGCGGGAATGGAGTGTTTCCAGCTTTATCTCAAAATATTCATTGCCCTGAATTTCCGCTTCGATTGTATCCGGCGCATAGCTGAATTTTGTCACAATAATTCTGACGGGAATTGATCCGGCGGGTTTTGTAAGTCGGGTGTTGGCCGAAGCTACAAATCCGGAAAAACCACTGCCGTTGAGCTGATCAATTTGCGTCATTTTCTGCGTAGCGGAACCGAATCTGGTCTTGATGGTCAAAAAGTAAACGCCGGCACTCCCCTTTCCTGACCAGGTCAAGGAATGGTATCCGGCGCTCAAATCGGTTTTTTGCAGTTCAACGGTCTCGCCCAGAATATTGTGAACAACCGCTGTCACACTGCTGGCGCCGGGCAGATAAAAATTAACGCGCGTGGAAGGATTGAACGGATTGGGATAGTTCGGAGAAACCTGAAATTTTCCCGGAATAAAACCATTGTCCTCCACGGTGCTGGTGACAAATTCATAATTCCAGTTTCCGCGGTGATCAGATTTGACCGAATCCGTAGCACCCGTATTCAAATTGGTCACGTAAATTTGCGCGTAAGGGACGCTGTAATTTGTAGCAAGATCAAGTATTTTCCCGCTGATGGGCACGTGGGATGCTGCCGCGTATCCGGCGCACAGAATCAGGATCAAAATCGATAGCGCAACTATTTTTCGTTTCGTCATTCTTTTCTTTCTCCGCATAATAAATGTACCGGCGTTTCAAAGATGTATGCGCCATTCGAAGCTACGCCCATCTTTCTCGTCCGTTTAATTTTCAATTTCTCGCTGGTAAACTATCTTTCCGCCGACAATTGTATAATCCACATGCGCCGGCATGATTTTATCTTCAGGCAGATTAAATAAATCTTCGTGAAAAATAACCATGTCCGCCAGATAGCCTTTTTTGATCATGCCTTTGCGGTCTTCCATGAATTGCGCGTAAGCTGAACCCACCGTGTAAAGTTCAATCGCTTCTTCCATGGTGAGTTTTTGTTCCGGGAACCAGCCATCGCCCTCTTCACCGGCGCGATCTTTTCGCGTCACTGCGGCATAGAGACCTTCCAGCGGGTTCAACGGTTCCACCGAATAATCAGTGCCGAATGCTATTCTTGCTCCGGCATCGAGCAGAGAGCGCCAGGCATAGGCATATTTGCTGCGTTCTTTGCCGATTCGTTTTTCGCAAAATCTTTTGTCCGTGATGCAGTGCGTCGGCTGCATGGAAGCAATCACGCCCAATTCCGCAAATCGGGGGATGTCTTCTTTTGTCAAAATCTGCGCGTGTTCACTGCGATGGCGGCTGTCGCGTTTGCCGTTTACTTCAATGGCTTTTTCGTAAGCGTTGAGAATCCAGCGATTCGCTTTGGGTCCAATGGCATGAATGCCGATCTGAAATCCCAGCGAGTCGCACAGCAAAACTTTTCGTTCCAGTTCCTCGTAAGGCATTTGCGCCAGACCTGTATTAGCCGGATCATCTTCAAAAGGTTTGAAAACCATCATTGTCGCCGAACCAAGTGTGCCGTCCATGAACCCCTTCAAAATTCCAAAGCGAATCCAATTATTTTCGCGGGGGTATTTTTTGCGCAGTTCATCATATTTCCGAAGCCGGGTTCTGTCATCAGTCAGTCTGCCGGAAATGTCCACGCGGAGGGTTAATTTTCCCATCTTTTTGAATTTTTCAAAGATTTCCGGGTCTCCGCCGCCGGGATATTGAATGCTGGTGACGCCCAATTTTGCCGCCATTTTCAGCGCCGCCTCCCATTCTGCCATTTCTCGCGCTTCTTTTTCTTCGGGCGAAAGCTCACGTTTCACTGCTCCGTATTTCAGCAAAGCTTTGGCAGATTCTTTAAAAATACCGGTGGGTTCGCCGGTTTTCGGATCGCGCATGATTTCACCGCCGTAAGGATCGGGCGTGTCCTTTGTGATTCCGGAATGTTTGATCACGTAACTGTTCACCAAAACCGAATGGCCATCTGCGCGACTGAGCACGACCGGGTTATTCGGCGCAACTTCATCGAGCAATTCCTTGGTAGGCCATTTTTTATCGAAAAACATCTCGTGTTCCCAGCGGCCTCCGTAAATCAATTCGCCCGGCTTTTTCTGCGCCACCTTCTCCCTGACGCGCTCAGTGATAATCTTCGGATCACGAATGTAACGCAAATCGATGTAATCCGGGTCAATTTTATTGAAATGAGCGTGGGCGTCATTAAATCCGGGCACGACAAGTCTGCCGCCGGCATCAATGACCTTTGTGGAATCCGGGTCGATGAATTGCGCAATAAATTTATCCGAACCAACGCCAATGATAAATTCGTCTTTCACGGCAACAGCCTGCGCGCGAGGGTTTTGTTTGTCAATGGTGACGATTTTAGCGTTTTTGATGACAAGATCAGCTGATGGGCCGGAATATTTTTGCTGACAGCTAAAAAGCAAAAAAATTATCAAAAACGTGGATAAGCACAGGGAAAGTTTTTTGAGCATATTTTTCTCCTTAAAATTTTTGATGCTCTGATCTATTGAAAGATGCCTCGCTAACAAATTGGTACGAACTGTTTTCACCTATCAGGTGGGGTACACTTTTGTTAAAAAAATCTGCTTTTTACGAAAAGAGAACTATAGCCAAGTGTACGCCA
>JAADFU010000137.1 GCA_013152715.1 Calditrichota bacterium | reverse complement strand
AAATTTTCATCCACTTTTTTCAAAATATCCAGTGCTGAAGGTGTTTGACTCCATGACTGAGAAAAAAGTCCCAATATCAAAAATCCGATCAATTTTTTCATACTTCCAGCTCCTTGAATAACTGTGCAGTTTCTCGTCGGTAAATTCCGATTCCGGCAATGGCGCTGCCAATGAATGTCGCTACTAATCCGGGAATGAAACCGATGAAATAAGTGGTCGGGGTAATTTTTGCGCGCAAAACATTGGAAATGAGCATCGAGGAACCTTTCATCAGAGAGGAATAATCAATGCCGTTTTTTTGCAAATAATAGGCAGCAACGAGTCCCAAAATTGTGCCGAATATTGAGCCAAAGATTCCGATGAGCAAAGATTCTGCAATCAGAGTTCGATAAAGATGCCCTTTGCGTTCCCCGATTGCCAGCCGCACGCCAATTTCTCCATAGCGGCGCAAACTCCCCATTAAACCGGCGTTCCAGAGAACAATCGACATGGCAACAATAAAAATCATCACAGCAATGAAAGAGACTCTGCTCATCATTCCCAGCATTTCCGCCAGACCGTTTTGATTGTGCAGGGAAATCATCACAGGCGCAAATTCGTCGTTTGTATTTTGCTGAGAAGAATTAAATTTTTCCGCCACCTGATTCGCTCTTTCTTTTTCATATTTCCCATCTTTAAAAAAGCCAAGTATTTCAGTCGCAGCGTCCTCCATGTAAAGCGCCTGCTGAATATCTCGAACATCCGCGATAACAGCGCCTCTATCGAGAGCAGTCACACCAAATTGCACTGTGCCCACAATTTTAAAATTTTCCAGCGCCATGCCGCCATACATGGTAGAAGAAATGAGCGTTGCAGCATCTCCCGGTTGCACTCCCAGCCGACGAGCAAAATCATCGCTGATGAGCAGCTCTTTGCTGTTTTCAATGAGTCTGCCACTTACAACTGCTCTGGACAAATTTAAATTTTCCTTTTCAATCGATCCGGGATTCAACAAATCGACCGCCATTCCGGCGACAGGTCCTTGTTTTTTTGTTTCGCCGTTTTCGTCGGGAATGTCCAGCAAACCGCCGAAATGAATGCGCGGCGTCCAATACAGATCGGAAAAATTTTTATTTAATTCTAAAATCAAAGAATCCACTCCCATCAAAGCCAGTTCGTTGGAAATTTGTCCCGATTGTTCTGCCTGAGCTCTGGTAGTAATTTTCACATGTCCGGTGTTAAAACGAGCATTTGTTTGAATCAATTCATCCAGATAGCCTGCCATCCAGGCGTGGACAAAAACGGTCAGAGCCACTCCGATGGTAACGATGAGAATCGGGAACAGACTTCTGGAACGATCCCGCAACAAGCCTTTCAGCAAAAATTTTATCATACGTATTTTCCTCGTAAAGCGTCCGTGGGATTCAATTTCGCGATCTTTCGCGTGGGCAAATAGCTCACAATGGTCGTCACCACAAAAATTAAAATCGTTGTTCCGAGAATTAAGCCAATGCCGTAAACCGGAAACAATTTATCGCCAATGGCAAAACCGTAATCATCCGTATTTTGCGGCAATGCCCAGCCTTTTTTCGCCGTGTAAATGAGCAGCGGAATTCCGTAAATCGCAGCGACCAGTGCCGCCAGCACGCTATGAATTGCGCCTTCCAGAGTAAAAAGTTGGATCACTTTAGGGCGAGTCATGCCCAGCGCCATTAAAGTGCCAATCTCTTTCCTCCGCCGGAAAATTGACAACACTTGTGTATCAAAAATCCCCAGCATCGCCAGAAACAGCAGCACAACATAAAGAATCGAAGCGCCCACGCTTTTTGCGCGAATCAATTCCGTTAAGTCGGCTAACAAAACTTCCGTTGTCTGAAATTTCCAGCCTTCGACAACCGGAATTTTCTCGCAATCCTGACTGACGGTAACCAGTGTCGCTTGATCCGTCATGCCGGTTAATTTTTGCAAAACCGGGAGGGAAAACCACAATTGATTATTGTCAATGCTCTGCACTGGTGTTTTGAAAATTTTTTCGATGCGCACTTCTCTGGCATCAAAAGTTCCGTTTATGTCACGCCACTGCACAGTCACGTAATCACCTTCCTGCAAATGCGCCATTTTTGCCATGCGCGAGCCAATGATCGCAGTCAATTCTTCTGATGAATCAGCCAGAAATTGAGTTGGTAAATCCAGAATCGATTGCCTCGGATCGATTCCTTTCAGGAGCACAGGTATCACTTTTCCTTCGGGATAAATTGCTCCCTGCAAAATGAGGACAGGCACTGCCTGTTTTTTCTCGATCAAATTTTTAATTTTTCCTGGAATTCGTGCATGCGCCTCGTCCAGAGTCAGAGGATCGAACGGATCATAATTTTCCTGCCAGAACTGGCCGCCACCGATTTCCGAATCAATTTTGGCGCGACTCACCTGTTCGTTCATGCCCTGATACAAGCCCTGCATCCAGATAATTGCCACATAAGAAAAAGAAAGCACCACTACATTCAGCCAGGTGCGCAGACCGGCGCCCAGTAAATTTCTTATCGCTAATTTGGGAATAATCATGACTTTTCTTCTCCTGTTGAATAAACAGGTTCGACAATTTCATCTTTCGCAAGTTTCCCGTCAAACAGAGAAATTTTCCGCCGCAGATATTGAATCACTTTCTCATCATGCGTGGCAAAAATGAACGTGGTTTTCAGCTCGCGGTTCAATTCAACCATGGTTTTCAAAATATTGTGAGAATTTTCCGCGTCTAAATTCGCCGTGGGCTCATCGGCAAGCACCAATTCTGGTCTTTTCACCATGGCACGCGCCACTGCCACGCGCTGGCACTGTCCGCCGGAAAGTTGCGCTGGTTTTGAATTGGTTTTATCGGTCAACTTCACCCATTCCAGCGCTTCCATCACGCGCTTTTTTCTCTCCGCTGCGGGAATCTTTTGCAGCAGCAACGGAAATTCCACATTTTCAAACACCGTATAAACCGGTAGCAGATTGAAGGTCTGAAAAATAAATCCAATGTGCTTATTGCGCAAATCCGCCGCCTCTTTTGCCGAGAGTTTTTCTACAGCTTTACCCAGCACAGTGACATGCCCTTCTGTTGGCGAATCCAGAGTTCCGATGATATTCAGCAGCGTTGTTTTCCCGGAACCGCTGGGTCCGACAATACCGACAAATTCTCCCTCTCGAATTTCGAGATTAATATTTTTCAGTGCAGGAAATTCATTTTCGCCCATGGGGTAGCGTTTTGTTAGATTCACTGTTTTGATTAGTAGATTATTTTCCATCGTTTAATCCCGTTTTTTTTGAATTGGTCGTTAGGCATTGGTCATTAGGCATTAGTCATTAGTCATTAGTCATTAGTCATTAGTCATTAGAAATTTGTGTCTTGTCCTGAAATAGGCTAACAAAAAACCATAAACTAAAAACTCGAAACTATGAACTCC
>JAADFU010000136.1 GCA_013152715.1 Calditrichota bacterium | reverse complement strand
TCCGACTTTTGGCGGAAACTTTGCGCCTTCTTTGTGCACTCTGCGGATAGAGATTGAACTTATAAGACTATTTTTTTAGTGAGATCATGAATGTCAAAACTAATTATCGGATTAATACAGTTAAACATCCCCCTAAATCCCCCTTCAAAGGGGGACTTCTCAGGATTCCCCCCTTTGAAGTCGAGGATGCGCCTTTGGCGTAGGGGCAAGGGGGGATGTCAAGATTCAACCAGACTAAGTAGGTTTAAACAAGAAAAAATCTTGGAGCCTTGGAGCCTTCGAGGCTAAAAAAAATACCGGAAATAGAAATAGATTTCAGCAAAGTGAGGGACGGAAAATGAGTCAGATAAAATTTCTTGACAGCTACGCTTCAATCGGAAAATGGTGGGACAAAGATCCAGATCATCCCTGGACAGTGGAGAGAATGCTCAAGGATATGGAGCGCTGTCAAATTCACGGCGCGCTCATTTATTCAAATTTAGCAAAAGAGTTGCAGCCTTCAGTGGGAAATGAGGAAGTGATTCGCGTTTGTGAGAAACATCCCCGACTGATTCCTGCGTGGGTTGTTTTACCCGATCAATGCGGCGATGTGCCCAAGACGGCGCAATTGATTCGAGAGATTAAAGATAAAAATGTGAAAGCGGTGAAAATTTTCCCGCGTCTGCATCGCTATCCTGTGGACGAGAGGACTCTTGGCAACTTGTTTCGCGCGCTAGAAGAAGCAGAAATTCCGCTGATGATTGACAACGGTGAAGCTAATACAGATTTTGTGCAAATTTCCTGGCAGGAAGTGGGTTGGATTTGCCAGAACTATCCAAACTTGAAAGTCATTCTCCATAGCGTCCGCTGGGAGGCGACGCGTTCCTTGCTGCCGATTCTGAAAGAATTTCCCAATTTGTTCGTGGAATTTTCCAATTATCAGGCGAATCGAATCATCGATTTTCTGGTCGAGCAGGTCGGTGCAGACCAGTTGCTTTTCGGCACGCAAATGATGCTCAAAAGTCCCGGCGCAGCCAAAGCATTCATTGATTACGCTGACATTAGCGAACAGGATCGGCGGAAAATTGCCGGGGAAAACTTAATACGAATTTTGAAACTGGAGCAAATTCCCGAGGATTATCCTGATGATCGGACTGACGATAAAATTTTGATCAAAGCCCGCAGGGGCGAGCCCATCGATGACATGGAAGTCATCGACTCGCACGCGCACCATTATCCCAAAAACCATTTTGATAATGCTATTGCTTTTATGCCCAAGTCCGACGCTGCTGGAATTGTCGAGCGTAACAGGTGCATCGGCGTAAATATCACCTGTTCCAGCCCATGGGTAGGTATCTGGAGCGATTGGGAAATGGGAAATTTGAATACGCGCGATGCTATCAAAGAATTACCTGATGAATTTATTGGTTACGCTGTTTTTGATCCGCGTTATGTGAATGATTGGGAAAGTGAATTGAAAAAATGCTACGAAAAATGGGGCATGAAAGGGATGAAGCCTTATTTTCCGAGAAATCATATTCCCTACAACGATCCGGTTTATAACAGATGGTATGAGTATGGCAACAGAAAACGGCTTTTTGCGCTGATGCACTGGTCAGATAATTTTGACCAGGAAATGGATGATCTGGCAAGACGATTTCCGGAAATTTCTTTTCTGCTCGCGCATTCAGGAATGAGCTATGAGCGCGCAAAAAGGCATATTCGGCTGGCGAAGAAATTTAAAAATATCCATCTGGAAATCACTTACACTGCGGTGACCAATGGCATCATCGAATACATGGTCGATCAGGTTGGCGCAAGCCGGGTGATTTATGGTTCTGATGCTGCCATGCGCGATCCGATTCCGCAATTCGGCTGGGTCGCTTATGCGGATATTTCCGAAGAAGAAAAGCGGCTCATTCTGGGCAAGAATATGAGAAAAATTATAGATCGGGTTTTGTTGAAATAAAAATTGTTTTTTTGTCAAAACCTTTCAAAGGTTTCAAACCTTTGAAAGGTTAGCTGTTATGTTTCATGATCCCCTCCCATTAAGGAACCGGTCAGTAGTTACCGCGAACGCTCTGACCGGTTCCGGGATTAAATTTAAATTTTTATTTTGAACTTGAGGAGGAATGCATGAGAGTGAAAAATTTCCTAACTTTAATTTTAATCTGTCTCCTTTTTGCTGCTTTTATTCCGGCTAAAGCGAATTCCGCTGAGAAAGAATTTCCGTTGAATCTATTGTTTTCGCGCGCTGATGTCCCGAGAATTCTGGCGAACACAAAACGTCCATTGTTCAAAGAATTCTGGCAGGAAGAATTGAAAAAAGATTTTGCCAAAGATAAGGATTTCATGCGCGAAGCTTTTATCTACGCCATCACCGGTGACAAAAAACGCGGTCAAAATGCGAAAAAGGGGATGCTGGAGACGCTCAAATTAAAGCGCTGGGATTATTTCCTTGAAGACAACGAACGACCTCTCGGCTTCCTCATGGACGGCCGACTCACAGCATGGATGTGCTTGAGCTACGATTGGTGCTACGATTTACTGTCCAAGAAGGAGCGGAAAGAAATTTTGAAGCAAATCGCAGAGAAGGGTTGCGTGCCGCTGTATCGCTCATTGTATCGTTTTCAGAATCCTCAGACAGCCGGAAAGTGGGATTTTGACCATGACTATCCTTATCCCTTTGAAGTTCCTGATATGAGTCGATGGCCCGTGATTCTGGCACACAACAATTTTCGTTCGATAATTTCCGGCGGACTGACTCTTGCGCTTTTCACGCTTCAGGGAAAAGATCAGCGCGTTGATATCTGGCGGGAAATGGTGCTGGACAGCTATGATAAATTCCTTGCGCTTTTTACACAAGATGGCAGCTACGACGAGGGCGTTTCTTACTGCAATTATGCCATGGGATATTTGATCTACCTCGTGGAGGCGTTTCAAAGAAAAGAGGGACTCAATTTATTTGATCGAGGAAATTTTACCGGCATGATTGATTACGCACTGGCGCTTTACATGCCGCACGATCTCAAGCCGCACGGCAGCGTGAATTTCGGAGATTCAGGCAACAATTTCAGTTCATCAGTTGCGTTCTGGATCGCGCGTAACTCCCGCGATGGTCTGGCGCAATACCTGGGCGAGAATTTCGCCACAAAACATGATATTTTTTCTCTGGTTTTTTACGATCCGACGGTGAAAGCCGAGCCGCCTGTCGAGAAAAAGCTGTTTCGAAAATTGGATCTGGACTGGATTACCACGCGCACGGGTTACGGCCTTGACGATCTGGTCGTTGCCATGCGCAGCGGCAAGGCAACTAATCACGAGCACGCAGATCGAAATTCCGTGATTCTGAAAGCTTACGGCGAAGTTTTGTTGGCGGATCACAAACGTCCGACCTACGATCCCAATAATCCCGGCTGGTTGCTTCGTCGGGCGGAATCGCACAACACAGTGCTGATTGACGGAAAAAGTCA
>JAADFU010000135.1:5667-23901 GCA_013152715.1 Calditrichota bacterium | reverse complement strand
ATGAAACCAATCCGGTGCCCACAGATGACAGCGACACAGACGAAGAAGACGACCCCACAAAAACAGTCGTGCCGTCTTTTGACGGAAAAACCGATCTCTTGAAAACAGACTTTTTCGTTGACACTAACAGTGACGGCAAAATCGACGCCGGTGATTCCATTCGCTACACCATCACAGTCAAAAATTCAGGACAAGGAACGGCGCACAATGTGGTTTTTACGGATTCAATTCCCAATTACACGCAGTACGTGCAGGGTTCTGCTGTTACTTCCAAGGGCTCTATCGCTGCCACAAGCCCAATTTTGCGTGTGGAAATTGGCTCCGTTGCGCCCAACGAATCTGAAACAGTGACAATTTCTTTCACTGTGCTGGTCACTGAATCCATTACCATGGTCGAAAATCAGGGGTATCTCGATTCCGATGAAACAAATCCGGTGCCCACAGATGACAGCGACACGGACGAAGAAGATGACCCCACAAAAACGGTCGTGCCATCTTTTGACGGAAAAACCGATCTCTTGAAAACTGACTTTTTCGTTGACACTAACAGTGACGGAAAAATAGACGCCGGCGATTCCATTCGCTACACCATCACAGTCAAAAACTCCGGTCAGGGAACGGCGCACAATGTAGTGTTTACGGATTCGATCCCCAATTACACGCAGTACGTGCAGGGTTCTGCTGTTACATCCAAAGGCACAATCACAGCTACAAGTCCGGTTTTGCGCGTGGAAATTGGCTCCGTTGCGCCCAATGAATCGGAAACAGTGACAATTTCTTTCACCGTGCTGGTCACTGAATCCATCACCATGGTCGAAAATCAGGGGTATCTCGATTCCGATGAGACAAGGCCGGTCCCGACCGACGATCCGGATTCTTCGCCCGAAGATGACAGTACTGTGACAAAACGATCGTCCTTCAGCAGTTCCGATGATGTGTTTAAATCGGACAGCTTTTTTGATACTGACGCCAGCGGTACGATTACAGCAGGCGACACCATAAAATATCAAATCACCATCAAAAATTCCGGTGGCGCTGCGGCCTTTCATGTGGTTTTTAGAGACACCATTCCCAACAACACGTCGCTAATCAAAAATTCAATAGCAACGACAAAAGGGTCTGTAACTTCCACAGCGCCTGTATTGACAGTGGAAATTGACTCCATCGCAGCGTTTTCGGCAGAGACCGTCACCATCCGTTTTTCCGTGTTAGTGACGCAGGCTGCCTCCGAAATCAGCAATCAGGGTTTTGTTTACGCTGACGACTTGCCTCAGGAGCCAACCGACGACCCGGAAACTGAAATTCCCAACGATCCCACAAAAACCACTGCTCCAAGCCTTTACGGCAAGACAGACCTCACAAAAGACGCTGTTATTTCAGACGTGGATGGGAACAAATTGCTTTCTGCAGGCGACATCATCACATATACCATTAAAATAAAAAATTCCGGCAAAGGCACTGTTCATCAAGTTGCTTTTCAGGATACCATACCGGAACACACGACTTATGTTGAGGGCTCGGCCCAAACATCTAAAGGTGCCATTTTTTCAACTTCTCCTGTCCTTCTCGTGAATATTGGAGACATTGCGCCGGGAAACAAAGAAACAGTCACCATTTCCTTTCAGGTGAAATTAACTGAAACCGTGCAACAAGTCTCCAATCAGGGTTTTATCGACAGCGACGAAACAAAACCCATTCCCACTGACGACCCGGGCACGGACGACGAAGATGACAAAACAATAATCGATAATTCAAAATTTTTCACAGATATTAAACTATTGCAGTCTGTGCACACCGATTCATTTTTTGTCCAAAACGGAGATACTATCAATTTTGCCAATGAGGGGGGAAAATACAGCGTTACGATCAATTTGACAAATGTCGGCGGGCAGGATGCCAGTTCCATTTCGCTCAAGGCATGGTTTCCCGATTCACTTTCGATTTCTGGAATCCAGCCGACTGCTTTTTCTCAGACAAACGATACGCTTACCTGGAAGTTTGCCGGGCTGGCAGCGGATTCTTCTGTGGATATTCGGTACAAAGCGCAAATACCGACAATTATGCCTTCCGGGCAAAACTTGCTAATTCACACTGCCAGCGCCACTTGCGTCAATGAAAATCCGGCAAAACTGGCAAACAATGTTGCAGTTGATACTGTTTACAACTTTGGCAAAGAAATTCCCAGCCCGGAAATTCAGGCAACGCCGACAATTCTTGACGTCAACGACAGCGTCACTGTCAGCGTGAACATTCCTAATGATAAAACTTCCTGGGATTTGTGGATTTATCTGCCGGATGGCCAGGTCGTCAAAAATTTTGCCGATGACTTCATTGCAACGAATAATATTGAGCGCGATGCCTGGGTGGAGATTCCTGTTAAATATTCTCAAACCCATCTTTTAACGACAGAAAAGCAGGAACAGGTCATTTTTGAAGTGCACGCCACAGAGATTCGGGGCATCGAGAAAACAGCTCAGGCTGGCGTCACATTTCGTAGCAGCAATTATCTTGTTCTTGATAAAAATGTTTTCCGGCCGGATATCGATGGTACACTGGGCATCAAATTTAAACTCAGCTATCGCCGGCTTGCCCGTCTGGATATTTACGACCTTGCCGGGACTCACATCACTCGCGTCGCTGAAGATATTTTTGGCGGCGGCTGGAATACCTATTATTGGAACGGCATCACTGAATCCGGCAAAAAAGTGGGCAGCGGCGTGTATCTAGTTACTTTACGCACCGATGAGTTTAAGGGGTGGAAAAAAGTTATTATTGTGCGCTAAAATTAGCTTTCTCTAACCTTTTTTACATCTTTTCAAAGTCTTCGAGCCTTTGAAAAGATCAAGTTCAACAATTCATCCTTTGGAGAAAAGCAGCTACTGACATCAGCAAGGACAGCGAGGAGCCACATCATGTTCAACTCGAAATACACCCGGAAACAATTTTTGTTTTTTCTCATTTATCTTTTCCTCTCGAGCCAAATCGGTTTTGCGCAAATTCGCGCCGGCGCTTCCTTTTTGAAAATGGGAATGGGCGTGCGCATTTCGTCCATGGGGCTGACGTCCGCTGGCGAAATTCGCGACAACTACGCTATTTTCACCAATCCCGGAGCAGCCGGTTTCCTGCGCGAGTGGCACTGGTCAGCGACCTACAACAAGTGGATTGCCGATGTTTACCACGCCTCATTTCTTTTCAACAAGCGCATTCGCATGCCGTGGAGCAATCAAACGAGATTTTCTGTCGGAGCCATTTATCAGGGCGTACCGGAATTTGATAGTTCCGACAATGCTACGCCGACAGCCAGCGCCAACGACTTATTGTTTGCCGTCACAATGGGCCAGCCATTAACTTTTATCTCCAACAACATTGCTATCGGCACGAATGTGAAATATCTTAAAAGCAAATTGGACAATTTCTCCGCGAGCAGTCTGATTTTTGACATCGGACTTCTGGCGCGTACGCGGCGATTCGATTTGAAGAATTCTTTCCTGAAACACGGAATATTTACCGCCGGCATCTCTCTCACCCAACTTGGTCAGGATTTAAAATTTGATAAAATTGATACACCGCTGCCTCAAACCATGCGTGCCGGTATCGCCTTTTATGCCGGCTCCCACTCCGGAATACAGTTGCAGATTTGCGGAGACTATTTCTCAATAAAAGACGAAACCGGGCATTTTGCTCTGGGCGGAGCGATAAATTTCACCAATCTTTTTTCTGTGAACTTCGGCTATAATTTCAACAATGACCTGATGGACAAATTTTCCATCGGCGGCACTTTTCAATTGGACGACTTTTCCGCCCCGGCGCATTCATTTTTCCCGGGCAGAAATAAAGCCGCCAGACTGGAGCTCGCCACGCTGAATGAGGGGGAATTTTTCAGCCGTTCCTACCAGGGTGGCGCCCACTTTCTCCCCAATTGCCCGGAAGCTTTTGAGTGGAAAAATCCCTCAATGGACGACACCATCAAAACCGAAACCGTCAATTTTAACTGGGAAAAGACGCGCGACCCTGACATTTTTGACTCCGTCTCTTACATTTTACTTGTCAGCCCCAGTCGCGACCACTTGAGCGATTTGCTCGCGTTGCCGTCCGTTTCTCAAGACGATTTCCTTAATCGAGTTCGACAAAACGATTCACTGCTGCTTGTTTGCGAGGACAATCTTTCTCCATCAAATTACCGAATTCCAACTCCCGCGGCAGGACACTATTACTGGTCAGTTATCGCTGTTGATGAAAATTCTCACACGCGCGCCGCAAAGAAAAATGGGGAAAAAATCGGGCATTTTCTCGTGCCGGCAACTGACATTCAGATTCAAGATATTAAATTCAAATACAGCCCCTGGATCACGCAGGATGACTATCACGGAACCCTGGAAATTATCCTCGCCAATAACGGCAACCTTGCAGCGAAAAATTTTGAGTTAGTTTGTCGGGATTCTGTGATTTCTTTACGCCACACGCTGCCGAGCGATAGCAGCACCAGTAGCTATCGGGTAATTCTCTCGAAAACAATCGACAACTTACCTGCAAAATCGACAAAAACCATTACCATCCCCTGGCACACGCCGCTTTTGGGCAAACACACTATTTTTGCTTGTGTCGATAAACCAAATACTCTGCAAGAAAAAAATACAGCAAACAATTATCTCAAGCGCAGCTTTTCGACCATTCCCAAGGGATTTGTTGCGTTTCCAGATACCATCAATTCGCTCAATGAGTGCCTCACCCGGCTAACCATGCCGCTGATTACGCGCATTTTCTTCGATGCAAACAGTGCCGAGGTGCACGATGAATATCTTTTCGCAAATGGCAGCGATCCCTACCTGGCAATATTAGCGCAGCGACTCATGGAGCATCCGGAGATGACAATCAGTTTGCAGGGAATTGCTGATCCGAATTCTGAAAAAGCGACAAAAAGGCTGACAAATTTGCGCGCGAAAGCAGTGAAAGATTCATTGATTCGGATCGGTGTCAACGGAAATCAGGTTAACCTCTTGGGTGGCAATGTGTTATCTAAACGACGTGTTCCTGCCAATCCGGCTGACGCGCGTATGGTTTTCGAGGACAGACGATATGTCGAGATTTTTACTGCAGAAAAAAACCAGGCGATTTTGTTCGCGCCGATCAACCATGAATTTGTCGAATACAGCACAGAACCAATTCCTGTTGAGGTTTCGGTGAAAACAGCCGTGCCTTCGATGGATTCAAAAATCAGATTGACGGCTGAAAATTTTGCCGATAGCAGTCAAATCAATTCCAACGGAGACGGCTTTTCTCTTCAGGAAAAATCAAACTGGCTGCTCGCTGATTCTACGGTCAGGGAGTTGGTGAACAAAAAAGCGGACTATGAATTTGTGCTGATTGATAATGAGGGACGCCGTTTCCGAACTCATGCGAAAAACACTCAGTTCACCAAAGCTTCGTTAGAGCAGCACCATCGCATCGTCATGCCGCTGAAGTTTGCCAAAACGGAGCCTATCTATTCATTTTATTGGGATCTTTGCTTCAAAGAAGTGGAAAAATTAATTGGCACGGGCGATTGGCGATTTCGCTTTAGCGGTCACGGCTGCGCTATCGGCAGCGATGCTGTCAACCTACGTCTTTCGCGACAGCGTGTGAAAAATTTCGACCAAAAATTTCGCCACTTTCTGGACCAAAAACATCCGCAATCGAAAGCGACATTTTTGAAACGATTGGACAAACCCAAAGGCTATGGCGAGAAAAAGCCGCTCACTTTCAAATACGCCTCAGGCGAAACAAGGCTGTTTGGCGATAACGAAAAACCATCTGGAAGAATTCTGAATCGCAGAATTGAATTGGAGTTGTACAGGACGCATTAATCGCGGGAAATTTGCCGCAGGGTTGAAAAAGTGTGCCCCACTTTTGAGGTGGAGCACACTTGTACTACAAAAAATACAAAAAGTTAAACATCTGCTTCTTTGTTTTCCGGAATATCCAACATCCCAAATCCTAAATCGCCAATTTATCATGCGAAAAATATTTGATCACTTCGTCTAAAATCATATCCAAATTATATTTGGGTTCGTAACCTACCAATGTCTTAATTTTACTCAAGTCGGGAATTCGCACCGACATATCCTCAAATCCTTCCTCGTAGGCTTCATTGTACGGCACAAACACGATTTCTGACTTGGAATCGGTTTTTTCTTTAATCTTTTTCGCCAAATCCAAAATGCTGATGGGTTGGTCATTCCCCAAATTGAAAATTTGCCCGTTAGCACCTTTATTATTCGCCAATGAGATCATCCCATTAATCACGTCGCTGACGTAGCCAAAACAACGAATTTGCTGGCCGCTGCCATAAACAGTGATCGGCTCATTTTTCAGCGCCCTCACGACAAAACGCGGAATCACCATGCCGTAGCGTCCTGTCTGGCGCGGGCCTACGGTGTTAAACAAACGCACAATGGTCGCGCCAATATTTTTTTCTTTGTGGTAAGCCAAAGCTAAAAATTCATCAATTGCTTTGGTGCTGGAATAGCTCCAGCGGTTTTTTATCGTCGGCCCCAAAACCCGATCATCAGTTTCTCTGAAAGGAACCTTTTCGCTTTTGCCGTAAATTTCCGAAGTAGAAGTGATGACCACATCTTTCAGATAGCGCGCCGCTAATTTTAGCACCATTTCCGTGCCCAGAATATTTCGCTCAATTACCTCTACCGGCTTGTTTACAATCAGCTCCACGCCCACGGCAGCAGCAAGGTGGTAAATGATGTCGCACTCGCTCACCAGGCGATCCATGACTGTCTCGTTCAAAATATTTTCTACGGCGATATTGAATCTTGGACTGGACATCAAATGCTCCACATTTTCCAGTCTGCCCGTCGAAAGATCGTCTATCACGTAAACCATGTCGCCGCGATTCAGCAATTCTTCCGCAAGATGCGAACCGATAAATCCTGCTCCGCCTGTAATTAGTACTCTCATTCTTATGTGCTCCTTTGCCTTTATTCTGGTTTTATCATTATTTATTCAATTAGATAGATGAGCGCTACTTCAAACTTGGCGCATATCTACCAGATTTGCTAATGAACTATCGCGCATTTCTCTATTTTCTCTGCTCGTTCATCTTTGTTTTTTGCGATGATTTTGTACAGATAAACGCCGTTGGCTATCTCGTCGCCGTCGCCATCTCGCCCGTCCCATTCGATTTGATGATAACCGGCTTCGCAGTAAAGTTTTTCGAGCTGGTTGATGAGTCTGCCGCCGGTGGTAAAAATTTTGATCGTTACCCTCTCCGCCGGCTGCGTGAGATGAAACGTAAATCGGGTTGACGTACTGAATGGATTTGGATAGTTAAATACGTTCAACAGCGCTAATTTGCTGATAACAGAAAAATTATTTTCCACATGGGAAGTGTTTTTATTCACGTCAGTGGCGTAAACGTCAAACACATGGTTGCCATCGGTAAATTCCCTAATCAGCCGCACGCGTGCTTTCAGGGTGGAATCCGAATTTTCTGATTCAAAATAAATTCGCGCCATATTTTCCTGCTCGCCAAAGGAAACGCGCTCTCCGTCCAGGAAGAGATGGATGTGCGATGTGTCGCCGGACATATCAAAGGGACTGTTGTCAAAGAAGCGGACTTCGATGACGGGCTTTTGCGCCACGTAATCGCCGTCAACGATGGTTTGCCCGTCAAAAGTAACTTCCAGCCGCGGCGCCAGCGTGTCCGCTTCTACAAAAACTGACAAATTAACTTGATTATTTGACTCGGCAAGCTCTGTAATTTTTTCCTGCGGATCAAGCTGCAATAAAAAGTTTTGTTCGCCAGCCTCATCGATAACAGGTACAGACATGGAAATTTGAGCAAAATTATTTTTTTTCACTTTTTCCAACAACTTATTTGCCACTAACTCTCTCTCTCCCTGTGAGTTAACGCGATAAACACTTGCAGCAACACTGTCGGCATCCACGTAACCGATATTGTGAACCTCGGCGGTCAATGTCACTTCGCCGCCTTGAATGATGCGCTGCGGAGAGACAGAAACTGTTTTTTCGCTGACTGCCAGATCAGGCGCCGGCTCGAAAAAAACTTGCCAATTTTTCAGCAACGGCGAATGAAACCGATCATTGCTCGCCAAATCTGCCGACAATTTTAAATAGGCGTAATTCGTCGCATCAATTTCGTCTAACGAAACCGGGGAAGTTGGCAAATTTGATTTCAGCAAATCCCATTGAAAACTTTTTTTGTTAAAACCATAGATTGAAATTGCCAGTTCTCCATTTGGAGCGGCAATTTCTGCATTAAAATCTAATTCACGCCATTTCACAGCCGGGCCGATTTTTCCCGTTGCAAGACTTCCCTGACCCGCAAAAGTGACAAGCGTATCTTCCACAACAGCCACTCCGCCAAAGCGTTGCACAAATTTTTCCGGGACGGAGCCGATTGACGCCCCCTTTTTGCCAATGATCGCCCACGAGTCGCGAAAGCCAACTTCCCGGCAATATTGACTGCCGATTTGCTCCAACGCCTGATACGCCTCCTCAGTCATTTGCTGCGCCCCGGAATCGCGAATGCCTGCCAATACAAAATATCCATGAGGAACGGAATCCAAAAAATCCACCATAGCAGCCACGTCTTCAGCGCTGGCGTGAGTGTCAAAGTGGCGAAATTCAACAAATTCGCCGTAAGGATCGCACACCGCAACATTGTGCCCCCTGCCCGACGTCGAGACAGGCGTGGAATTTACGAACAGCACCGCATAATTCAAATCGTCGTAGCCGCCGGATTCCACGCGAAAAATAGTTTCCTCTGTCGCCAACGAAATACCTGCCGACGTTATTTTCGTCTTTTGCAAATTATCCTTTTTCATCTGCTCCGGCACAAATTGTCCCCAGCCGAATCGGTTCCCGACGAAAAAGTCTCCATCGACCCAAACGCCGGCTGTCCCTGAATAATTTTTTTGACAGCGCCAGAAATAGACTTTCCCGGTATCCGGCAGCGAAATCTGCCATTGAGCCACAAAAGCCCCGGCTTCGCGTCCTCCGGAGTTCAACAGCGGATTTTCAAACGAATCTGCCGTATTCACTTGAAAAAAATAACGCGCGTTGCCGGAGTCAGCAGGCGCGTACACCTGCAATGCGATTTGATCGGCGGGCAAAATCATGTTTGGTGCGGGTCGGGAAATGGCCAGCCGCGACGAGCCCACTGAAAATGTGCGCGACGCCTGATTGTTACCCTCGTCCGCCTCCTCAATCGTATTTGCCGGATCCACCGCCAGCGCAACAGTGTGTTCCCCGGCCTTTCCCGCAATAGAAAACGGCACGGAAATCGTCTGTTGATATCGAACCGGCGCAATTTTTCCGGCAAAAATATCATCAGGCCCGCCAAAAGCAAAAATATCCGTCAGTTTCACGTCCACGCTTTCCGCAGCGGCAAGGCCAAAATTTTCCACCGTGGCGTCGATGGAAATCAGCGAATCCGCCTCCACCGGATTTTCCGGAGAAATAGCGACGTCGTCCGCGGTCACTGTTAAGTCTGGTTTGTCTGGCAAGGTGAAAGACAGCGCCGGATCGCCGAGCAGAGAATATTGCAGGAAAACATCTTCCGCGCGATTGCTCTTGAACACATCGCCCCAGAAACGAATCTTTGCCAGCGTCAGCGCGGCGCCGAAATTTCTAACCGTATCCGACAAAACAGAGCGAAATAACGCCCGCGCCATGATGTCGTCTTCGTAAATGAACCCCCAGCCCGTTGTTCCGATAAAAGCGATGGCCCCGGCCTCCGAGTACAAAATAAAATTTTCACCAAAATTGGTGATTTGCGGATTGGCAAATCTGCCGGTGTGGCAGGTGAAAGAAGAAACCAGAGGCAATTTCCCCTGATTTTCCAATTGAAAAACCTGCTGATCGTGAAACATGAGTTCCCAGGTTCCGCTGCCGCCGTGTCCGATGAAATTCACCCACACTTTTCCGTCATCAATGGCGCGAATGATTTCTTCCCGCTTCTCGCCCTCGTACAAGCCGTCCAATTCTTTGGAAATAATCGTCGGCTGCAACGCTGCCGGCGGCGGAATGACAAAATCTTTCACAATTTCATCCGTCTGATAGCCGAAAATGTACTGCTCCTGATCGTCGAAGCCGCCGTTGATGAAGCAAATCTGCTTTTTCCAGCGCGCCGAGGGGTAATTTTCATAATCAATCATTTTCTGCAAATAGCGCGTTCCCTGTTCGACTGTTTCAATGGGCAGTCTGCCGATGAACATTTCCGGCAGCCGGTCATCGTCGCCGTCCAGACAAACGTACCAAATGTCTGACACCGGATTACCCCAGCTCGGCACGTAATCTTCTTTGACGCTGGTAGAGATATTTTTTTTCGCGTCCCAACTGGCGTCGCCGACGAGCAAAACGTATGTCGGTGCGGGTCTTTGCCAATTTTGATAGGCGTATTTGAGAAATTCTTTGATTGCTGTCGGATTTTTTATGCCGAAATTAAATTCATCATAAATATCGTCCACATCCGCAATGAAGGTGCTCATTCCTCGCTGCTGCCAAAAATTTGCCAACTGCTGCGCCACGGAATGAAATTTTTTGTGCGCGATGAAAATGTATTCCGCTTGATTGCCCTCCGCGCGCAAATTTGTTCCGGAAAAGGGCACAATGCGCACCGGCTTTTTCACCGAGTCAACGCCGACAACGAGCCACGTGTCTCCCTTTTGAAATGGAGCCTGAAATTGAACAGCGTAACTTCCCGGCTGATGCGCCGTGAGCGTGTCCGTTAATTCTGCCGCTCCCTGATGTTGAGGCGAAAGGACTTCCGGCACCGTTCCCGGCGAGGCGCCCTTTCTGCCCAGCAAAACGTAAGAATCACGAAATTGTACCTGCCGCGTCAGCGCGCTGCCCAGCGATTCCAGCGCCTGATACGCCGCCTCGGTCATGCGATAGCTCCCCTCGTCGCGAATGGCGACAAGGACAATTTTTCCTTCCGGAATCCGTCCGATGTACGCTGCCATGGAATCAGAATTTTCCGTCTTGTCCAGCGTGTCAAACCACAGCTTGTCTTCAATCTGCCCGGTCAAAGTATCGAGTACAACAATATTGTGTCCCCGATGGCCTCCGTCGATGGCGGCTTCGCCGTTAATCTCAATTTTGCACCAATTCCCATCGTCAAATCCTGCCGAATAAAGATGAATGACGTAGCGCTGTTCCGCGTCAACCTTGAAATCCGTCAGCTCAATTCCTTTGCTCAAATTGAAAACGGAAAATTGCTGCGAAGTCTGATTCCAGAGGTTCACTTTTGCGGTTTCGGTTTCCGCGACCTGAAACGGAAACCAGTTTTTCGCCAGCGCAGTTGTGGCAGGATAGTCAATCTCCAGCCAGTCGAAATAAATCTTGTTGATTTCTGCCGCGGTTTGCTGCGAAGTCAATCGCCAGAGATTGTTACCGGCTTTGAAGGCAGAAGCCGGTACCTCGATTGTTTTGACAACTTCCTCCTGGTCGTCAAACTGAAATTCGGAAACAACGTTGCCGTTGAGTTCTATTTGCACCTGATGATCGGGACTGGCAGGGTCGATGGTAATGCCACGCAGGCGGAATTTAATTCGGCAAGCCGAATCCGCGGCAACGTCAATGGCCGGGGCAGTGAAATAAAACTCAAAATGATCGCCCGGGTAGAAATATTTCCAAATCCAGCCTTCGCCGGGAGCGTGTTTTGTGTCCGGCGCGTAGCCTTTGTCGCCCTGATAATAGAGTAAATCTTTTTCAAAATGAAGCGTACGCCGAAAAGTCGTTTTCTCCGGTAAATTCTCGTCTGTTACAGCGGCGGGTTGTTTGAGGAATCTTTTCCCGAAATCATCACCGGGGACGAGCCAGTAAACCGAAGTGTCAGAATAGGCATCGAAAAATTCCGTGCTGTCGCTGCGATTTCTTTCGCCCCAAAATTGAATCACATCGTCGTCGTCGAAACTGGCGTCATCTTCTCCGGAGATGCGCAGGGGAACCTCCTCGCCGCGAAAAAATAAGTGAATTTTGCGCGGGTCGGTTTCTGCAACCGGAAAACCAGCTTGCTGCAGATCGTTTTTTGTCAACTGATAAAGCCCGTCTTCGCTGACGAGCAGTTTGAAACTATTGCCCGGCGTCAAAAACTTCGACGATCGAATTGCTGTTTGGAAATTTTCTTTTCCCGGAAGACGGATCCAATTTTTCACCGCGTCGTAATTCACCACCGCGCGCCGCAGCAGCGGTGCAAAAGCGTCCCGCTGTCCAATCGCCGAAGTTGTTTTCCTCGCTGCCGCCGGGAAACTAAGGTACACGCGCATTTTCCGATCGTGCCGTAGCAATTTTTCCGACGCCAAATATTGGTACGGATACAGATGAATTTTCGCCACGCGCACGCCGCGCATCATTTGAATATCCGCAATTTCAGCGCGTTTTTCAGGGAAAATACGACCGCTTTTAGGCACTGACCCCGGAATTTCCCGAATGTAACCGCCGAACTCATTTTCCACCAATTCCCAATCCGGCGCCAGTGGCAGATGAATTTGCGAAATTTCTTCGCTTTGTTCAAAGACAACTTTGAGAGAAATGTTCCCCTGCGGTGGAATTGCCACCAGGAAACTCACAAAAGGGATTTCCGGAAAGCCGGGGAGGCGCAACAGATTCTCGCCTGCCGGGACTTTTATCCGCTGACGAACGACGCCGGAGACGATCGTTTGTTCAATTTTCACCGCCGGGCTGGCACATTCCAAAATTAACTGCCCCGCATCCGAACGGATAACAGTAACCGGCGCTGCCGAGAACGCCGCAACCGCCGGTATTAAAAACATGAAAAGAAAGACTAATTTTTTTGTCATGAAAATAATGCTACGATTATTTTTGCGTTAGTACAAAATAGCGGAAAAATCCCAATTTCTGGATGCCCAGGGCTAATGTGAGAAAAATAATCAACAGCAGCGCATAGCTGTAGCGGCCGGGTGAGATGTACAAAAATACGCCGATAGCGCCCCAGCAAAGACTGACAAAATTGATCAGCAACATGGCGCTGCGGTGGCTCAAACCCAAATAAAGCAATTGGTGATGAATGTGCTCGCGGTCCGCCTGAAACGGATTGACGCCTTTGGCCAGACGGCGAAAAAATGCCAGCAGCATATCCGTTATGGGAATTCCCAGTACAATTATTGGAATATACAACGCCACGCCGGAATTGTTCCGAAAAGTGCCGTTGATGGAAAAGCATGCCAGCATGAATCCCAAAAAGAGACTGCCGGAATCCCCCAAAAAAATCTTCGCCGGATTGAAATTAAAAATCAGAAACGCCGCCAGGGAACCCGCCAGAATCGCCGCCGGGAACGCCGAAGCGATATTTCCGAACCAGAGCGAGATGAACATCATCGCCAACGCGGCGAGCAAACTGACTCCTGCTGCCAGACCGTCCAACCCGTCAATCAAATTGATAGCGTTAGTAATGGCGATAATCCACATCAGCGTGAACGGCACGCCCAGCCAGCCCAAATTCACCGACTGCCCCGGGAAAAAATTCAGCGCGGAAATCTGATAGCCGGCAAAAAGAACAATCGCGCCGGCCAGAAATTCCACGATGAATTTCTGGTACCAGGTCGCGCCGAAAATATCGTCGTAAACGCCCAGACCCAAAATGACCAATCCGCCCGTTAGAAAAACGAACATTTCCCGCAACAACGGCGCCAGCGCCGACGTGGCAAACGTGAAAATAACGATATAGCTGACGACAAAAGCGACAAATATTGCCACGCCGCCGAGCACCGGAGTCGGCTTGCTATGTATCGACCGGCCGTTGCTCCGGGCAAATAGCTGACGGTGAATTGCCACTTTTTTCACAATCAGCGTCATCGCCACAGTGGTAAAAAAAGCAGAGACCAACGTTAAAGCCAACAAGCGCATGGTTTGCCCCCCTTTGTATGTTTTGCTTTAAAAATGGTCATAGAGTGTGTTCCGAAAATTTAAATTTTGATTCAATTTTGAGAAATTAAAGTTAAATAGAGATTTTCAATTTTGTCAGCAACTTGCTCAATGGCAAAATTTTTCTCCATCCGCAGCCGTCCTGCCGCTCCCATTTTTTTTCTCAATGCCGGTTGATCAAGCAAAAAATTAATCTTATCCGCCAGGTCTTTTGGCTGTTTCGGCGGCACTAAAAATCCGGTTTTTCCGTCAACTACAAGTTCATTGTTGCCTTTGATGTCGCTCGCCACGACAGGCTTTGCCGCTGCCATTGCCTCCATGATGGAAAGCGACAATCCTTCCCACAAGGAAGTTTGTACAAAAACGTCGTATTCTGCCAGAACTCTTTTAGCATCTTTACGCCAGCCTAAAAAACGCACATATTTTTCAACGCCCAACTTCGCGGCTAATTCGCGTAATTCTCTTTCCAATGGGCCATCTCCGGTGAGCACAAACCGTGCCTGGGGATGTTTTTCAATGACTTCAGGAATCGCCAAAATGAAATACTGCGGCGCTTTTTGTTTCCAGAGCCTGCCGACAGAGCCAACGAGTTTAACGCTATCTTCAAAGCCCAACTCTTTTCTAATATTTTTCAGCTCAACAGAGCCATTTAGTTCGATCCCGTTTGGAATTTGAACCAACTTTTGCTCGGCAGCAAGTTTGTTTTCACGTGCAAACAGGTAATCTTTGTTATTGACAAAAATAATTTTATCAGAAACCAACCCTGCCAATCTCTCCGCCAACGAAAGCAGGAACACCTTTTGCCGATCTGAAAACTCGTGAAACGCAAACCCCTGCACTGTGTGAATACGCACTTTAACCCCGGCGACACTCGCGGCAAATCGACCTAACATTCCCGGCTTTGAAGAATGCGTGTGAATAATTTGTACGCCTTCTTTCTTTAAAATTCTTACCAATTTAAAAAAAGCAACAACATCGTAAAGCGGATGAATCTCCCTTTTCAACGCCGGGATACAAAAATAGTCGATATTATTTTTCTTTAAATTTTCCGTCAATTCGCCTTCGTTTTGGCAAATGACCAGTAAATCAAATTTTTGTCTGTCCAGGCGCAGCAAGATGTCAAACATCGCCCGCTGTACGCCGCTCATGATGGGCAGAAGTTGAACGTGTGCGACTTTGATTTTATTATTCAATTTTGTTTTATTTTTTCGCGATTTCTTCATAAAGTAACAAAGTCTGTTGCGCTGTCTTTTCCCAACTGAACTGTTTAACTCTTTTCTTCCCTCTCTCGACCAGATTTTTTCTCAAACTTTCATCTTTAGTGATTCGGTTCATCGCATCGGCAATATTCTTTGCATTGTAAGGATTCACTTTTATTGCCGCGTCCCCGGAAATTTCATTTGTAGCCGAAATATTTGACGTAATTACCGGCGTTTCTGAGGCCATTGCTTCTAAAACCGGGATACCAAATCCTTCGTATAAAGAGGCAAAAACAAACGCCTCTGCCGCCTGGAAAAGAACAGGCATAAATTCATCTTTGACGTAATTCAGCACTACGACATTCTTGCCTAATTTCAAACGCTCAATAGTCTTCAAATCTTCTTTGTACTGTGCATAAGATTTGCCAATGATAACCAAAGAATAATCTCGATTCTTTTGTTGAAATTTTTGAAAAGCCTCAATTATTCGTGGCAAATTTTTGTGTGGTCTCCTTTCGCCGACAAATAAAAAATATTTTTCTCCAATGCCAAAGGCAGACAACACTTTTTTTTGATGCCCAACTGTAAATCTTTCGAGAAATTTTTCTTCAAACGCTTCATTTATGACTTTTACTTTACTATCGCTAATTTCAAATAATTTTTGCAAATCATCTTTGGTAGTCTGAGACACAGAGATAATTTTTTCCGCCTTTTTTATTCCATACTTGATGTTCAAAAAAGTATATATTTCTTTCAAACGGCTATGCTTGGCGTAAAAATTCTTATGAAGCAAATAAGTCAAATCATGAATTGTAAAAATTGTTTTTACGTTCTGAAAAATCGGCACATCCCAATTTGGGTAATGATACACGTCCGGTGAGTCGTGAGCAAGCAACTTTCGCACGGCAATTTGCTGTTTTGACGTCACCGGGCGCAAACTAATTATTCGCTTTGACAAATTCTCATATTCGAGTTTTTGTAACGGATGACTTTCAGCCAAACCCGAAAAAACGTAAATCAAATATTCATTTTTTCTGTCAATTTGAAGCAAAGATTTAATTAGATTATAAGTGTAATTCCCAATTCCAGTCTTTTCATTGATGACGACTCTGGCGTCAATACATATCTTCATGTTTATTTTTCATTGCCTTCTTTTCGCCAAATTCTCTTCTTTGGTAATTTCAACAACGACATTGTTAGCCCGATAAATAGAGCAAAATTTAATCGAAATTGATTTGCAATAAAACCCAAAGACACTGTAATTAAAACTGAAATAGCTAAAAATTGCACGCCAACCAGATAGGGTTTCATTTCGCAACTATCCGCAAATACGCGCCAACTTTTTTTTAATATAATATAAAGAAAGAAAAAAATCAAACAAATAATTACAAAACCAAAAATTCCTTGTTCAGTTAAAATCTGCAAAAAAAGATTATGGGGAGCCAGTACCGACAAATCTTTTGCCACCAACCCTCTCGTTAACCCATGCTTCGCTAAATATGACGGAAAATTAAGAGCGCCAATTCCCCAAAGCGGCGAGCTGCTAAACCCGAGCAAAGCATAATTGATGAGCGAAATCCTTTCTACGTTGCTTACATTCTTCAGAGTAAGAATTTCTTCCACTCTTTTAAGAACAAATTGCTGCAATGGCTCGATTAGTAAGAGGCCCACAACGCCAATAATGACAAAAATTGCTGACAGTTTTAAAACCAGCTTCTTGTTATTGTAAATTTTTTGATAAGCCAGAAAAATTAGAAAAATTCCTAACCAGACGCCACGAGAAAGCGACAAAAAAGCACAAAGGAGTAAAAAAATTGTCAACAAGCGCGTAATGAATTTTTCATTTCTTTGCCAAAAGGGCAATATCAAACAAAACGCATAAAGCGAATCATATCCCGGCAAAATTCTATCCTGAAATAAAACCAGTTTGCTTGAGAAAACCTGGTAAAAAGTAAAAAGAATCGACACAATCGTTGACAAAAAAATCAGCCAATAGACAATTTTAAATCTGCCAAAGTCCCTGACATACCAAAATATTAGAAAAGAAATAAAAAATATCTCTACCCATTTGAAAAGAGCTTTCAGAACCATCGTCAAATTTGAGGACGACAACGAGGAGAGCAAAATTGAGCTCAAGAACAACAGTGCCAAAAGCAAAAAAGTATCAAAATTACCTCTTTTTGACCAACCTAATTGATAGCGTGTTCCCGATAAATATAAATCGAAAAACCCCACAAAAATTAAGTAGGCAACCACCGGTATTTCCAAAACATTTATATAAAATCCAAATAATTGAAATAACATCAAAAAGCTCTTTATTTTCCCCAACAAACAAATTTCATTCCATCAAGATATCCCTTGGACAACGAGAGCATTCTTTTCCAAAAACTTTCACTATCCCCCTTCAAAAACTTCCTCGCCAAAATCCTCGCCGCCCTTTCCTTGCTGACGATCAAAGACAAAAACGCGATGCGCAGCGGTCCGTAGCCGAAAATCTTTCTCATGAAAATAATGTGATTCCGCATCCGATAATAGTCGCGAAAGGAGCGATTGCTCGTAGCGCTCACTTTGTGCCAGACCACGGACTGGGGCACGTAAATCACCTTGAAACCCGCCCCTTGCGCGCGCTGGCAATAGTCCACGTCTTCGTAATACATGAAATAAATCGGATCGAGAGCGCCGATTTTTTCTACGACTTCACGGCGAATGAGCATGGCGCAGCCGGACACAAAATCTACTTCCCGGCGTTGGTCAGCCTGGCCGCGATCCATTTGATTCTCCGCGTACTGATAAGTCCGCTTGAGAAAGCGGGAAATTCCTCCGCCGGCGGACCAAATTTTCCGCTGCGATCCCCAATAATAAATCTTGGACCCGGCAATGCCCACGTCGGCGTCTGCTTCCATTTCCGCCACCAAAAAGGTCAAAAATTGACCATTTACTTCCGTATCATTGTTGAGAAGCAAAATATAGTCAAACTTCTCTTTCAGAGCAAACTTAATGCCTGAATTGTTGCCGCCGGCAAAACCTAAATTCTCGTGATTGCGGATTAGCTCGATGTCTTTGAACTGCGCCAATTTTTGCGCGGAATCATCAGCAGAGCCATTTTCCACCACCACGCAGCGGTAATTGGGATAGT
>JAADFU010000135.1:0-5599 GCA_013152715.1 Calditrichota bacterium | reverse complement strand
GAAACTTTCGGCTGTTGATTCAAATCAGGTTCCGTATAAGTTTATAATATGTTTGCTTAAAAACTCCAAAAGGCTACATACCGTTACGTTCTCATGAATCTGATATGTCTCTGACTTTGGAGTTATAATAAAATTGGTCTTTGATTTCAGATCATTGATCGCAATGAGAAAGCCTTTGGATAATCGTGGCGCCGTAGTATATTTTATTTCAATACATGCAATGACTTTGTTGCCCCGCGTTAAAATCAAATCACTTTCAGTGCCATTATGAGTGCGATAATAATATAAATCTATTTCGCCGGGCACTATTTGTTTGATTTGCTCTATGACATAACCTTCCCAGGAATTTCCTATAATAACATTTCCCTGTAAATCCTCAAAACTTATGATACCGACAAGGTGGTGTAAGATGCCGCTATCTCTGATGTAAATCTTCGGCGATTTCACTAATCTTTTTTTTATGTTCGTATAATAGGGTTGCAACCGATGGATAATAAAAGCTGACTCTAAAAATTCAACATAGCGATTAATTGTGGGTATTGTCACTCCCAGCGCTCTGGCAAAGTTGCTGGCGTTCCAAATTCCTCCGTGAAAATGAGCCAGCATTGACCACAATCTCCTCATCAAAATAGGCGTGACTGACAGACCAAGCATAGGCAAATCTCTTTCGATGTAAGTCCGGATGAAATTTCTGATCCAGATTCGATGTAATTCCTCATCCGCCAATAAAAATGATTCCGGAAAACCGCCCTTGAACCAATGGCTGTTCATGTCAAAGTCAGCAGCAACTTCTGTGAGATTAAACGGATTTAATACCTGGTAAACAATTCTGCCAGCCAGAGACTCTGAACTTTGTTTCAACAAATCCGGTGAAGCAGAGCCTAAAATAATAAAGCGTCCCGGTACCCTTTTTTTATCGATCAGCCCTCGCAAAACAGGAAACAGATGTGGCATTTGCTGAATTTCATCTAAAACAACGCACTTGTCAACATGTTGCTCAAGGTAAAGCTGTGGTTCATATAGCTTACTTTGATCTTCCTCTAACTCAAGATCCAAATAAATACACTCTCTGTCAATTTGATTCATCAAATGTTTTGCCAGTGTGGTCTTACCAACCTGCCGCGGCCCGACAATACCGACAGCCGGGAAATTATTGATCAGCTTGAGGAGTTGGGATGTAATAGCGCGCTCAACAAACATGAGTAAGCTCTTCCATGAAATTTTAAATTTATATTTTAGATTTTCATGGTAAAATAGGCAAATTTATTTTAAAATGCAACATAAAAATCTAAAGTAAAATAAACTGATGCAAGATTTTATATCAAGGTTTCTATTGTGTTAACTTATTGAAATTCAATGGTTTATTTTAAAGCCGATGAATCGGCTAATGGAAATTAGGTTCAGATTGTACTATCACCCGAATTAACAGGCTGTCTAAAAACTGTTTTCGTTAGCTGATTTTATGCTTCATGTTGTGATGCCATTTTTAAAAATGTCTATATGTAGGGAATGCAAATTTGCATTCCCTACTTTTCGGACAACCTGTTAATTCGGGTGCTCATACAAAAGAATCCATTCATTCCATGTATCCCAATCCGCGTAAGCGCTGCCTCACCAGGTCGTCGCTTTCATCGGTGGATTTTTGCATCACATTTCCTTTTTGCTCGCCCTTCATCCGGCGAACAGGTTTTTCTTTCAAGACTTCGGGCGACAGCGCCGACGTCAGCACTTTTCCGTCCATGTCGTCGGGAAGCAGCAAATCCATCAGATACAAAACAGTCGGCGCAATGTCGATGATTTCAGCGCCGTCAACGACGCCGCCCTGGCGAAAGTCAGGCCCTGCCGCGGCAAAAACACCCGATGGATGATGACTGAAAAATTCCTTTTGTTCCAAAACGCGCGCCGAAAAGGAGCTGCTTGACCAGTACCGGCGCGATTTAAAAATGATGTCCGGTGCCTCGTCCGCTTTGTCGCCGTGGTAAATTGCTTCTTTGGGCAGCGCGTAATCAAAAATCCGCTCGCCGGAGTCATCTTTCAATTCTTTGAGTTCAAAAATGATTCTCGCCCGCAACGCCAGGTAATCCGCATCGTCCACCGCGCCGTCGGTGAAGCGATTTTTTCGATTCAAATATATTCCGCTCGACTCGCCCGATGTACAAAAAGCCCGCGTATTGGAAAAATCGGGCGCCACTTCCACGCGCACTTGCAGCGACAATTTGTCGCGCAGCATCTGGTAAAATTTTATGCCAATTTTATTGAAAAAACGATTGCTCAAAATAATTTTCCGCATCCAAAAAGGCACAAAAATCTGCTTCCATTTTTTTTCGTAGGCGTCGTTCAAATCAGCGACCACCTGATGGGCGTCCGCTTCGCCATTCGTCTGATTTTTCAACGTCAAATATCCGCGCTGCTGAAGCCATTCGTTCACAAAAAACGTCCCCTGAAAAACCTGAAACCCATGGTCGGAAATGATGATCAAATTCGTGGATTCGTCCAAACTATCGAAAAACCACGCTAAATATTCATCGACATCGTCAAAATATTTCAACAGCGGACTGCTTTCATCACTTTTCTCCGCAAGCAGCGCGTCCAAAGCGACGTGTTGCAGCCAATCCACGCCGCTGAACAGCAGAAAAAAGAAATCCCAATCGCGCTGAAAAAGCTGCTGCGCGCTCTGAAAGCGAATCTTTTCCACGGCGCGGATGTCTTCAAAATATTCGCGCAGTTTTTTTTGGGCGAGCAAATTCATGTCCGGCGTGATGCGATATTTTTTGAGCAAAGGAATTTCTTCACGAAGATTTTCCGGAAACACGCACTGCTCACCTTTTGTCAAAAGACTGGTGACGGTAACTCCCTCTGTCCGGGGAGGATAACTGACCGGCAAATTCACGAGCACAATTTTCTTACCATTTTCGACAAGATATTCGTAAAAAGTTTTTCCCTCAATTCGCTCCGTGCTGATTGTCCGCAGCCGGGAAAGGGAAGCGTCGGGAAAAGTGAAATCGAAACAGCCGTGCTTGCCGGGATTTTTTCCGGTGGCAAAAGAGACCCACGCCGGACCTGTCACCGGCGGCACCGTGGACTTCAAATCTCCGTGTACACCAGCGGACAAGATGCGCTGCAAATTTTTCATTTTGCCTTTTGCCATCAACCTGTCAAATACAGTCCAGGTACCGCCATCAAGGCCGAGGATGATTGTCTTTTTTCTTCGTGGCTCCGTGTCTTTGCGTGGTGATATCTTTTCTACTTCCATCTCAGCGCCCTCAAAACAAATCGATCCTGCTCATCAACTCCTAATATACGCAAAATTATCAAATATCCTGTGACGACTGTCAAGGTTAAGACAAATATTTTCAAAACAATTAATTGACCGCCCCATTGCTGAATGAAAAAATAGCTGGCGATGACGATCAAAATTCCCGCCAAAAGTGGTTTGAAAAAAGCCTTTTCGTAGGGATGAATTTTCAAATAACTGCGCACCTGCGCCAGCATCAGCCAGTTGATCAGCATCACGGAAATCGCCGTTGCCGCCGCGGCGCCGTTGATGCCGAAGCGGGGAATGAAAAAAATATTCAAAACGACATTCAATGCGCTCAAAGCAATCGTATCCCAGAGAGCGACTTTTTCCTTTTCCGCCATGGTCAGCATGTAGCGTACCGACCCCACCGAAGCGTTGATGAGATAACCGGCGGAGAGCAGCGCCAGTGCAAAAAAACCCGAACTAAATTTCGCGCCGAACAGGGAAAGCACATCTTTTCCTAACAAAATCATCAGCAAAAACACCGGTAAACTCAAGCTAAAAATCCAGCGCGTCACTGTTTTGAACAATCGTTCCAATTCGTCAATTTTTCCCTGATGATAGAGCTGCGAAATCCGCGGCGCAAAAATCGAGGTGAAAGCCATGAGCACAAAATTGACAAAAAAGGCGGTTTTCGCGGCGGCGCTGTAAATTCCGACCTCTTCTGCCGTCCGGAAATAGCCGACCATGACCGTATCCGTCCACATCAGCACCATGGAAAGGATGTTAATCATCACCAGCGGCAGGGAAAAATGCAACAGCTCCCGCGTGGCAAATTGTGGACGTATTTCCTTGTTGGAGATCGCCGGAAATAATTTTTTCAACGCCAGAAAGCCGACAATAGCGGCGCAGAAAAAAGAAATCACGTAGGCCAGCGCCGGCGCGGCAAGTTTTTTCCCGGCAAAGATGAACGCCAGAAACAAAACAACGTTCAACGTCGGGTTGACGAAAAATTCCACGACGCTGCGATATTTCATGGTGTGAAACGCCTGCGTGCCGGAGATGAAAATCCACATCATGCCGGAAAAAGGAATTCCCAGCGAGATAATTTTCATCACGAACGCCAGACCCGGCTTGTGAAACACCTGCTGCGCCAAAAAATCAGCGCCGAGCCACAAAATCGCCGCCGCCGCAATGGCTGCCGTCAAAGTGAATTGCAAAGAACGAACCAGCACGCCTTTTATTCTGCCGATCTCTTTGTGCATGGGAATGAACTTGAGCACGCCGGTCTCCAACCCCAGCCGCGAGAACATGGAGACAAATTCCACAATGACGACCGCCAAAAAGAACACGCCCATGCCGTCGGCACCCAGAAATCGCGCCAGCAAAAAAACGTACAAATAGCGAAGCAAAGCATTGAAAATCCTGCCGACGAGATCGATGCGCGCGCCGGCAGCGATTAATTTCAGATTTTTATCAGATTCAGAAATCAGGTTTTTTGAAGAAAACTGATTTCTCCTGCTTTTTTCTCTTCCCGCCATCCTAAAAATTCATCCCCAGCGAAGTCCACAAACTCAGCGAGGAGGTGCTCTGCGCTTGCCCGCTGCGGGTTTTCTCAGTCGTTCGCAAAAAAATTATTCCCGCCCGAAAATAAATTTGTGGCAAAAATTCATACTCAATGCCCCAGCTCGCATCAAGTTGATCGACGCGGCGGCCAGCAAGAAATTTCGTCTCCGACCCTGCTTCTTCAGTCCAAAACTTCTCGATGTCGCCGCCGACGTTTTCACCTTCGCTATTTTCACCATAACGGCGGAACTGAAACTCAGCGCTGATGCGAAAACGAAAATGGGGATAAAAATTTGCCCGCAGCCAAAGCAGATCGCTGTTGGGGCCTGTCCAGTGTCCCAGCGTTGAGGCGTAATGGCTGTAATTTACGGAATTTTCGTGGGAATAGACAAACGGGCGCAACCGCACGTATTCGGCGCGAAAATCGAAATCAGGAACCAACGGCACTTTTGCCCAAAAAACACCCGTTAGATAGCCAAACTTATTTCCGTACCAGTCCGTTCCTAATTTTGTAGTTGTAATATCGTCCAGCAGCAACTCGCCGTAAATTGCAACATTATTGAAAGGTAAAAGCCTGAAATCTGCGGACATCATCATGTTATCCGGACTGCCCAAATAGTGCTCGGCGCTGCGCAAAAACATCACCGGATTCAAGTACGCCGGCTCGAAGCTTCTGCCTTTGAAAATGACAGTCTCGGACAATCCCAGCGACAGCCAGAAGACGGGATTTATTTCCAGCCGATGCCCAGCGAAATATTTTTTCGCCTGCAGGGAATCTTCTCGGGTTTCATGATA
>JAADFU010000134.1 GCA_013152715.1 Calditrichota bacterium | reverse complement strand
TGATAAAAAGTTAACAGTGATTTTTCTCTGTGAGCTCTGCGCCTTCTTTGCGCGCTCTGTGGTTAATAATTTTCTCACTTTTCCTTTTTGTGAAAAACAATTTTCTATAAAAAATCAATTACCAACCTTCTTCAACTTCACAAAAATGACTTCAGTCGCCTGCCCTTCGGTGACAGACGTCCCTTTTTCGCCGTGGGTATAAATCAGCGATGGCAAGCCGACAGGTTTTGGGCTGAAAGGTCTTTCCATGTTCGGCAGCCAATTGGGTAAATTCGGATCCGGTTTTGAAATTGGAATTAATCGGAAACTTTTACCTTTGTCGGCCGAAGTCAGCAATACCACTTCCAGCGACGGATCGCCCCAGAAAGTCGTGTCCCCCGAATTTTGCACATCACAAAGCAGGTAAAAAACGCCATCTCTGTCAAAAGTAATCGTGGCATAAGTGATTTCTTTTTTGGGAAAATATTTTTGAATCTCCGGCAATAACGATTTTCCCACCCATTTTTCGCCGTCAAAACGCCAGAGCAGAGTTGTTCGCGGCGTTTTTTCCAGATGTATCACCGGAACATACGGCACGCCATCGCTGTCAACAATCACATTGCCCACGCGCATGTCCAGACTGTCCCCCTTTTCGATGAAACAAGGCGATTCAATCGTAACCGGCAGAGATAATTTCTCACCTTTCACATTTTCCCAGGTGACGCCGCCATCCCGGGAACGCAAATAGCCAACGGACTTGCCCGCAGGAGGCACAACATCGTAGATATGAAACGCCACATGCAACACGCCATCTGGCGAAATAAAAATTGGATTTCCGTATTGCGTGTAGCCGGTATCTGCGGGAGCCTTCACCAATTCAATCGCTTCACTCCAGACGCCATTTTCATCCCTGCGCTGATACATGAGACGGCGCGGCATGGGTCCGCCGCGATAGGTCAGGTGCAATCGATCTTTTGCATCAACCACCAGACTGGGATAGGTGCTGTAAATTCCCACTGAATCAATCGCTGTCCATTCGCTGATGTCATACGGTTTTTTTGAACGGCGGTATTGAAATTTCCCGTGATGCGCGCCGTAAATGATATGAAAAATCCCCTTGCTATCCATCGCCAGCGCGGGCCCGCCGTGGTTGTCAACACCGGAACCGACCAGCACGGTCTCGCCCCATTTTTTTGTTTTCAAATCATAATAAGTCATTTTCACGTCCGACAGCGAATCGAGCCAGGAAACGAAAATTTTGCCATCGGCTGTGATTATTTTGTTACTCATGATGTAAGCCGTTGCTCGTGTCGAACCGTGGGTGGAAATAATTTTGGAAAACTCAACTTCAACATTGTTATTTTTACCGCAGGAAAGAACCAGCAGAACAAGAAAAAAACTTAATTTCAAGAGCCAGGTTTTCATTTAATAAATCCTTTCCACAAATTCTATTTTTAAATTCAAAGATTGATGACTTTCGTGAGAAACAAATCTGACATTTGCTCCCGGCGGTTTTTGAATGCGAACGATCAAATTATCTTTTTCAACTTCCCAGGAAACAGCTAAAATTCCCTTTGCCGTGGTAATTGCCCCTTTGGCGTATTTCAATTTGCCAATATCCGGGCTCACGATGAATTCCTCTCCTCCGGGACGCACCTGTCTGATTCCCAAAATTATCCGTGGCAAAAAGTAGAGCGGCGCTGAAGACCAGGCGTGCGCGTGGCTGCGAGTTGGGAATCCCGCCGGATGAAATTCGCTGGACGGAAAAACTTCCCACACCGTTGTCGCACCGCTGTCGATCATGGGAACGTAGCTTTCATAAATCGACTGAATAATTCGGTCGGAAAAGCCTATCTTTTCCAGCGTTTCATAAAAATACATCATGGCGAACGGAGAACCGACTTTCACCATTTCTTTTTTCGGATGAAGCACATTGGCGATTGCCGCCTCGCGATTTTTTTCTTCGACAATGTCGTAGAGCAGAGACAAAAAACTCGTGTGCTGCGATGTCGATTCGCTCACTTCACCATCCTCGTGAATGCTATCCGGAAAAGACTGTTTTTCTTCATCCCAAAATTCATTGATGGCACGACGCAGCCGATCTCTTAAATTTTCCAGCAAAACAAGTCTGTCTTCATCTTGCAAAACCTGTGCGCACCGGATTGCCGCATTGATGGCACCGACGAGCAGCATGCTGTTGTGCAAAACCGTCTCATGCTGATCGTCAATTCCGGACCAGTCAAACATGTTCCACCACGGTGCACTGAAAAGCCCGTGTTCATCGAGATATTTTTCCGCGCCTTCAATATTTTTAATCACATCATTCCAGACTGATTTCAAAAATTCAACATCTCCGCTGTAGTCGAAATAATCCCAAACAGAAATCCCCCACAGAAAACCCCACGCCGGCAACAGACAATCCCACGCCGAGGGCACCTGACAGCCGACAATGGGAAAGCGTTCCAGCGATTGCGCCGCCAGCCGAATGCACCGTTTCCCGATATCGCGCGCGTCAAAAGTCCAATAGCCAAAAACCGCCTCATTTCGCGCGTCTCCGACCCAGAGCGTTTGTTCGTAAAGCGGACAGTCCGTAAAAGTATCTTCCATGCACAATTTGAGCGTTCGCGCTGAAATTTCCCAGATTCTATTCAATCGCCAATCACTGCAACGAAACCAGGCTTTGCTTTCTACCGGATAAGTCGATTCGATGAGTTGAAATTTGTTGATTTTGACAGGCTCTGAAAAATTTCTGATGGTGAAAAACAAATATCTGCCCGACCGTCTCTTGACGGAAGTGAAATGATTTAACCCGTTTTTGCAGATGTAGCGCATGCCATTTCGATAAATTGCGTCCCAGGCAGGGTCTGCCGTGTGCTGGATTACTCCCTCCGGAGTAATGTATTCGACTCCGTAAATATCGATGACCGTCCCTTCCTGCGCAAAAAGCTCAAAATCGTAGTAACCGATATTCTGCTCGCCCAGATCAAACATGAGTTCCACGTCACCTTCCGGAGTGGGATGCACAATTGTCATTTCTCCGTTTTCTGCGAGCAAATTTTTCGCATTCTCGATCAAATCCCAGGCTTCACCGACCGGCTCGCGATGTAAAAATTGCCAGTAAAAATCATGCACGAACATCTGCTCGTTCGTTAAATTCTTGCAGCGATTTTTCAGTTTATCTTCAAAATCTTTTTTTGTCTTCACTTCGCGGAGAAATCGCTCGATTGTCGAATCGTAATTTTTCAGTCGGTCATTTCCTTCATCGTCAATGCTCCATTTCTGCCAGCGCAAATCGTTATCAGCAAATTCGAACTCCGGCAGCGAAATCCAGCACCAGGGGTTTTCCCAGCCGGGATCGAGCGGATTGACCAGCTTCATTGATTCCGGCGGACTTTCGATGCGAACGGAAAAATCCTTTTTGTGGCTGACTGGTTTGGCAACAAATGCGCACACGAAATGTTCGCCGCTCTCTAATTCGTAAATTCCGTCCGATTTTTCCGCGCCGTCCACGCTCAAACGATAGCCATCCAG
>JAADFU010000133.1 GCA_013152715.1 Calditrichota bacterium | reverse complement strand
CGAACAGGTGAAATTTGAAATTGAGGAATTGCCTGTGCTTACCGATCCCAGGCGTGCGCTTGAGTCAGACGCTCCGTTGATTCATCCTGAATTTGAAACCAATCTCATTGTTCATCATCCGCTGCGAAAGGGCGATGTGGAAAAAGGTTTTCAGGAAAGCGATTTTGTTCTGGAACAAACCTATACCACGCCGCACATTGAACACGCCTATATCGAACCGGAATGCGTTTTGGCGTATCCGTTGCCGGAGCAGAGGGGCGTGAAAGTTGTCGGTTCCATTCAGAATCCGTTTACTGCCCGGCGCATTGTGGCGATGGTTACCAATTTGCCGCTGAACAAAGTACGCATCGAACAGGCGGCTTTGGGCGGTTCTTTCGGCGGGAAGGACGATACCGTGGATATTTTGTGCGCCCGCGCCGCAGTAGCTGCTTTGAAGACCGGGAAACCTGTAAAAATTCGTTACACGCGCGAAGAATCGGTCATGGAGTCCTATAAACGCCATCCGTATTTCATGAATTACAAAGTAGGTTTTACGCGGGACGGGAAAATCAAAGCCATGAAAATCGATATTCTGGCGGACGGCGGCGCCTATGTTTCCATGAGTCCTTTTGTCACCTGGCGCACTGTGGTTCAGGCGACAGGCCCTTACGAAATCGAAAATGTGTGGACTGACGTGCGGGCGGTTTACACGAACAATCCTTACACCGGAGCCATGCGCGGTTTCGGTTCGCCGCAACCTATTTTCGCTCAGGAATCCCTCATGGACGAAATCGCATCTCGATGCAACAAAACGCCTGACGAAATTCGCCGCATCAACGGCTATCGCCCGGGTTCGATTACTGCTACCGGGCAAAAGCTGGAAAATCACGACGTCAATCTTCTGACTGTGATGGATAAAGCTGTTGCGGAGACCTCTTTTTTAGAAAAATGGAAAAAATACAAAAAACAGCAGGATGAGCAGCCTGCCTTATCGATTTCTTCAGAAATTAGCAAAGAAAATTTGATTCTCAAAAATGATAATTTTATCGAACCGGATCAGTTGATACGCAAGGGAATTGGCATGGCTGTCAGTTTTCGCGGCACATCGCTGGGCGCCGAGGGAATTGACGCAGCGGCAGCGTATTTGTCGGTTCAACCGGACGGGTCGGCTTATTTGCTTTCCGGATTGGCGGAAAACGGACAGGGAATGCAAACGACTTATGCCATCATTGCCGCGGAAGTGCTGGGAATCTCTGTCGATGATATTTATTATCTGGAGATGGACACAGCACTGGTCCCGGACAGCGGCCCCACAGTGGCGTCCCGCGCAACCTTAATGGGCGGCGGCGCTGTAAAAGCAGCGGCGGAAATTGTCAGGAAAAATTTAACCGATTTTTTGAAAGAATATTGGAATTTAAAACCGAATCAGAAAATATATTTTCAGGATCAGCGCGTCTTTGTGGAAAATGATGACGATAAAAATTTGACTTTTTCCGAGGTATGTCAATTGGCATACGGGAAAGGAATTTGTCTCGCCGGAGTGGGCTGGTATCCGGGTCCCAAGGTGGATTGGGATAGCTCTGTGGGACAGGGTCCGGCATATTTCACGTATGTTTATGGCTGTCAGATTGCGGAAGTGACAGTGAATTTGGGTACCGGCGAAGTTTATGTGGACAGGATTGTCGCTGTTCACGATCCGGGGAAGGTGATTAATCTTTTGGGAGCGCAGGGCCAGGTTTACGGCGGTGTCACTCAAGGAGCCGGGTATGGATTGTGGGAAGAAATCACGGCTGTCAATGGCATGATTCGCGAGTTGAATTTTGATCAAATTTTGATTCCCACGGCGAAGGATATCGGGGAAATAGAGCCTCATTTTATCGAGGGGAATGACCAATATGGTCCCTGGGGCGCGAAATCTCTGGGCGAGCCCACGTTGGAGTTGACGGCTGCCGCCATCGCCAATGCGGTGAGCCACGCGGTGGGGGTGCGCTTTTTTAATTTGCCCTTGAATTTGGAGGAAGTTTTGTTGGGTAAAAAATTAAGACCGCCGCACGCGCGGGGGAGTTTGCAATGATACCGAATGTTGAATATTCTTGTCCGCAAAATTTAAAGGAACTGCTGGAGCAGCTTGCTCATGCCGGTGAGACAGGGAAAATAATTGCCGGCGGGACAGATGTCATTCCTGCGCTGCGGCAAAGGAGCCCACGATTTGTCCGAGTCAAAAAGCTTATCGATATTCGGAAGATCGACGAATTGCACCGCGTGGAACAGACGGAAAAAGGTCTATCCATCGGTAGCGGGGTCACGTTTTCGGAAATAACCCGGCATCCGGTGATTCAGGAAAAATTTCCGCTGCTTGCGCAAGCAGCGTCTCGCGTGGGAAGCGTTCAAATTCGAAATCGCGCTACTATCGCCGGGAATATTGTGAATAATGCGCCTTGCGCCGATAGTGTACCGCCTTTGTTGGTTTATAATGCAAATCTTGTTGTTTTGTCTAATAATGGCGAAAGAGTCATCCCTGTTGCCGAGTTTTTAGCGGCGCCGTATCGAACCAATTTGCAGACGGACGAGATCGTCACGCGCATCGAATTGTCAAATATCGCTGCCGGATATCGCGGTGAATTTTACAAATTGGGACGCCGGAGAGCGGTAGCAATCAGTCGCATTACGCTGGCGGTTTTGGCAAAAGTTGAAAATAATACGATAGAGGATATTCGCATTGCCAGCGGCGCTGTTACACCGGTAGCAAAACGATTTTTCGATTTGGAAAAAAATGTTATCGGCAAAGAATTTTCAAAAGAATTGTGCATTCATCTATCCCGTGAATTGGGCAAGAGCGTGATGGAGATTACCGGACTTCGCTATTCCAGCGCTTACAAGTTGCCTGTGGTTCAGCAGATGTTTTACCAGCTTTTACGGAGAATCGAAACAGGAAATCGTTGAATTTAAAATCAGATAAATGTTGTAGGTAAAAAATGGAAACAATTACCATTAATTTTATTTTAAATCATAAGCCGGTATCAGTAACGTGTTCACCAAATAAACGATTGCTCGATGTTTTGCGCGAGGATTTTCAGCTCACAGGTACAAAAGAGGGATGTGGCATCGGTGAATGCGGCGCTTGCACGGTGCTGCTCAACGGAAAAGCTGTCAATTCCTGCCTGATTTTGGCGCCGCAAGTGGAAGGAGCGGAAGTCGTGACAGTAGAAGGCTTGGCAGACGGGGAAAAACTGCATCCGTTGCAAGAAAGTTTTCTCAAACATGGCGCTGTCCAGTGTGGTTTTTGCACACCGGGAATGTTGATGTCTGCGGCGGCATTGCTGGATGAAAATCCGCAGCCGTCGGAAGAAGATGTGAAAGAAGCGATTTCCGGCAATTTGTGCCGCTGTACCGGGTACAAACAGATTGTTGATGCAATTCTGGAGACGGCGTTGGATTGAGTCTATTGATTTATTTGGAGTTAATGCGTTAGCATTTTAATTTTGTAAAATTTAGCACACGGATGGACACGGATTGTGCGGATTTACACGGATTTTTTAAAAAAATTTGAGCTGAGTAGTAAACGAATCTAAAAAAAAGAAAGAAGTTAATGGCTG
>JAADFU010000132.1 GCA_013152715.1 Calditrichota bacterium | reverse complement strand
TATATCACCATTTTTCGGCGAGCGGCTGTTGGGAGCCAATGAGGATTCTATGTATAAAGGAAATTCTCGCGAATGAAGCAGACCATTAGAGACGCGGCAATAATAAATTTTGTTGGTCAGGCCTTCCGAAGAAGGTTGAAATGCAATTTTTTTAGCAGCGGAAACAGTAATATGTTTGTCATACAAACCAGACTGTTCTCCGAAATACAATGTCGCTTCGATAGATTCTGCCCACTCCACTTCCACCCAATCATCCTGATTGACAATGTTAGTCGGGTATCTTGTCAGGGTAATTCCCTGGGAAAAACCATTTGTGACCAGAATAAAATCTGCGATTATTGCGGCTAAAGAAATTCTGGTTATTGATAATATTTTAAAATTCATATTGAATACCAAAATTTACCCCCGGGATCGGAAGGATCCCCAATGAACCGATGAGCGTTAATTGTTTCATGAATTTTTTGCAATAACCAAAACTGAAAGATGGCAAAGCTAAAATTCCCGATTGAAAGGCAAATTCTTGGTAATCCGGGGAGTGGACTTTAAACAAATAGACTGCAAATTTAGTATATACGCTTTTTCTGCTGACATAAAATTTAATATGTTGCAGCGGAGATAATTCTACGAAATCTTTACCATATTGCCAGCGGTATTTACCAGAATAAAATTTATCAGAAAAGTAAAATCCCCAATTACCGATGACGTGCATCAACCCGATTTTCAATTGCAGCGGCATTGTTTGTTTCAATGCGGAATGTTCCTTCCAGGGTACGCTTTGGGTCAGAGTCAGTTGCGATGGATTTAATTTTTCCGGATCCAATATTTCGTCAACTCCGGCATTATTTTGCAGGGCTTCAACATTCAAAGCCGGGATTTTATTTCGATTTCCGCTCAAATTACCTGTCATTGACACATCAGATAAAAAGCTAATGGAGCCGTCTGCAATCCAGCCGGAATTCGCGATAAATATTGCTCCCAGATTCAGTTGCCAGCCGACTCCACTGTAATGAGCTTGCAGGCTCTGGCTGATATCTGTGGGCCACAGAGTTTCCGGATCATTAAATAAAAATTCTTTACCATTATAAAGCATCGATCCTTGAATGTTCCAGTTACCGGAGACGTACAAATCGTAGTAAAGTCGCTCCGCTTGAAAGCCAAAAACATACTTTTTCCTGATCAACCGCGATATGATAAAACTACTGCTGGTAACAAAATAATCAAGCTGATTCGAACTATCCAAATAGTTATTTAAAATAACCTTACTATTACCCCCTCCCGAATTCAGTACCGTGGAAATGGTAGTTTCACTGCCGACCCAGTCAAACAACATCGAAGCAGACAGAGCGCGATGAATCGAAAGTCCAATTTGATATTTTTTGAGCGGGAATAATAACAGTCCATCAGGCCAACTCATTTTTCGCTTCAATTTCAAATCGATTCCCGGATAATTTACATTTAAGTCAGCAGTTCGATAGGCTTCAATGTTGTTGTCCAATTTACCCCTAATCATAGATGAAATTCCAGAAAGTTTAGTGAGCCCGTAAGATAATTCGGGAGCGAAATGAAGTACTATTTTAGGAGAGCGCTCACCTGTAATCAGTGCAGGATTTTCGAAGACATTAAACCAGGGGTAAAACTTATTTCTTGAAAAACGCCCCCAAATATCCGTACTAATATTGGTACCGCCTAAAGAAAAACTACTATAAATATGGCCAAGTTGTAATTTTTCTATTTTGCTCTGCGGGACCTGGGCAGAGACAATTTGGAAGGATAATAACAAAAAAAGCCCGACAAGAATTATTTCTTTGTCACGTGACATAAAAACACAATTCTCTAAGTGAATTCTTTAAAAGGGACATCTTAAAGAAAATATTTCAACAATATTTTTATCACTAAATTTCGCCGGATACAATTGTAATAAGAATAAATGAAGTAGTGAAATGAAAGCAAAAAATTATTTCTATACAACTAAAAATCGCACTAAAAAATGATAATTTAACTTTTTCAAAGAAATTTGAACTTATAGTTTCGAATTTGCAGTTTAACGTTTAGGGTTTCCTGCTGAAAGTTCATGGTTTCTAATTCCGAGTTTGTCGTTTTGAGGTTTGCCTGGACTATGAAGTGTAGTCATAATTGCCCAAAGTTCAAATAAAAAATCAAGCAGCAGTTCTAAAGATAAAACCCGCGACTCAAAACTCGAAATAAAAAAATTTGCACTGATCAGATAAATTTGCGAAATAGTCCGTTTTACCTCATGAAGGTTATGAAACCGTTGATTTTTTCGCATCGAGCTCGATAACAATTACTGCAAATCAGGCGCATAACGTAAAAGATGTTTTATATTAATAAAATATTACTCATTTTTTTACGATACTAAAAATAAAAAGTTCCGAAAAGTTTTCAAACAAGCATATCTGATTTTCCGAACATATTGTAACAAAAAATAGCAAAAATCTGCAACTTCAAGCCGCAATAACCTTTGCCGTACATAAAAATTTCTGGTAATCACTCCCCCTGATTTGTGAAGATTACAAAAATAGATGACTTACTATCGGTTTGATGATTTCACATTTATTCCCTAAAAAGGGTCGTTTCGGGAAGTATATGTTTGATGACCAAATATTAGCAGGACAATTTTAGCATTTAAAACTTAATTCAAAGAAGTTCCGACGATGGTATCCCCTATTGCAAACAAGTAACCATTATCAGAAAATAGTTTTTAAGGAGTGCCATGAAATAGCTTTTCTTTTTTTTTGAGACTTCTCGCATCAAAACCTATCCTACATATTAGAGATTAACAGCTCCCAATAAGTTCTTTGATGGAAGATATCAATTCCTTCCGTTCGAATGGTTTGGTCATAGTTTTGTGAGCGCCCAACTTTTCAGCGATGTGCAGATAACTATTTGGGACGACGCGTCCGCCCCCGGAGACGGCAATAATTTTTACATCCGGATAATCGGAGCGCAGTTCCATGATCGTGCCAATTCCTTCTTTATTGGGCATAATGATATCGGTAATTATCAAGTCGAACTGTTTCTTTTTATGCTTCTCGATACCGACTTCGCCGTCTTCTGCTTCATCGACTTCATATCCCTCGCGTTCAATCATTGCGTGAAGCATTTCACGAAAAAATTCATCGTCATCGATAACCAAGATACGCTTCATTTTCACCCTCTACCAAATGCTAAGTGAACTGTTAACAAAATAATTTTCATTTTCATAACTTTATTTTGCAAGGAAGATCATTCCACTAATTTTTTTGATAACTATCAAGAACTTTTCGAACGATATTAGCCAAATCCTCACTGAAAAGGGGCTTCATTAAAAATTCTGCAATGCCCATTTGCTTGGCTTTTTCTTTAGAAACAACCTCGCTGAAACCAGTGCACAAAATTATCGGCATATCTGGTCGGATAGCCAAAATCTTTTTTGCCAATTCCGCTCCGGTCATTTTCGGCATTGTTTGATCGGTAATGACAAGATCGAATTCTTGAGGATCCTTTTCAAAAATTGCCAACGCGCGCTCGCCGCTCGTCGCCATTGAAACTTCATAACCCAGGCGATGCAAAATTTGAGAACTGACGCTCACAATATTTTTTTCGTCATCAACATAGAGAATGTTTTCCGTCCCTCGAGGAAGTTTCTTTTTCTCTTCTCTTTCTTCCCGTACAGGTCCCTCGATACGCGGCAAAAAAATGTTGAATGTGGTGCCTTTTCCTTTTTCGCTATAAACGACAATCTCGCCGCGATAGCTTTTCACAATACTGTGAACCAAAGCCAATCCCATTCCCGCGCCGTCGCCCACGCCTTTTGTGGTGAAATAGGGTTCAAAAATTCGGTCGATAATCTGCGGATCAATTCCTAAACCGGTATCTTTAACCATAAGTTTTACATAAGAGCCTGTTTTTAATTCTTGATATTGTTTGACGCTTTCTTCGTCCATTTCCACATCTCTCAGATGCACCTCGAGAGTGCCGCCCTTCTCACGCATGGCGTGGGCTGCGTTAGTGCACAAATTCATCATAAGTTGGTGAATTTGCGTAGGATCGGCCAAAATGTAACTGCGCGCATTTTCAATAGTGGTTTTTATGTCAATCGTCGCTGGAATTGTCGCCCGCAACAATTTCATCGCTTCCTTCACAATTAAGGCCACTTGCAACGGTCTGCGCTGTTCGTCCGAGCGACGGCTGAATGCGAGAATTTGTTGGACCAGGTCTTTAGCGCGCTGACTGGCTTTGAGTATTTGCGCTAAATTGTGATTGATGCGTTCGTCTTGTACATCATCCTGCGAGAGTTCCGCGTAGCCGATGATGGCAGCGATGATATTATTGAAATCGTGCGCAATGCCGCCGGCCAATGTCCCGATAGCTTCCATTTTTTCCGCCTGTTTCAATCTTGCCTGGAGATTCAGTTGCTCGGTAACATCTCTTTTGACAGCAACATAATTGATAATGTTGCCATTTTCATCATAAATGGGTGAAATCGTGGCTTCTTCTTCATAATTCGAGCCGCTCTTTCTGCGGTTGGTAAAGCGTCCCTTCCAGATTTTTCCGGCGGTCAGCGTTTCCCACAAATTCCGATAAAAAGCTTTATCGTGGACTCCGCTTTTTAAAATTTTGGGATTTTTGCCTGTCAATTCTTCCGCCGAATAACCGGTTATTTTTTCATAAGCCGGATTCACGTACAAAATTTTTGCATTTTCATCAGTCACGACAATCCCGTCTGCTGTGTACTGAATCGCTGTCGCCAGACGATTCCGGTCTTCCTCGGCTTTTTTACGCTCAATTGCCGACGCGATTTGTCCGGAAACAAATTCCAAAAACGTCACTTGTTCTTTGGTGTAAACCGATTTGCTCTGATAATTTTGCATGGCAATCACGCCAATGACATTCTTGCCGCTCAGCAACGGAACCCCAAGCCATACTCTGGGAAGCGCGCCAACAATATCGATTTCACCTTTTTCAGCGAGCGCTTTGACCTCTTCCTCGGTAACGAGTATAGATTTTTTCTTTCTCATCACGTATGCCGTCATCGTTTTGCCGGCGGGGATTTCCGTAAAGCGATCTTTTTCATCGGCATGATAAGGCAATGCAAAAGAATGATTCGCCGCATTATACAGCGCAATGTAGAAATTTTTCGTATCGATGACGCGTCCCAAAGATTTTTGAACGGACTTAAAAAATTCGCGCAAATCTTTTGTCTCATTCACTGCATCGGCAATTTCGTGCATCACATTTTGCGTTTCGGTCGCTCTTTTGCGATCGGTGACATCTCGGGCAATTCCGCAAATTCCGACAATATCGCCTTTGTAATCGTACATTGGCGCCTTCACTACATTGAAAGTTCTCTTCGATTTAGCGACGGGCAGTGTAATTTCATTATTGATAACCTCGCCCTTCAAAACACGCAAATCTTCTTGCTGCGTGATTGAGCCAATTTCCGGCCCGTACAATTCTTCGTCTGTCAATCCGATGAGCTCGTTTGTGGGTAACTTGAACAATTTCTCCATCGCCGGATTGATATTGGTATATGCCAGGAAACGGTCTTTAATAAAAATTGAATCCGGCGCCGATTCGAAAATTGCGCGAAATCGTTCCTCGCTTTCACGGCGCGCTTCTTCATTTCTTTTCTGATAAATGAAATTCGCAATAATGTCAATCGCTTCGCTAACAATACTTTTTGTCTCATCGTCCCAGCGAGGCTTTTGCGGCAAACTGCGACACGAATCAAGGGAAATAACAGCCTCAAGCTCATTATTCATATAAAAAGGCGCGACCAAAATGGACTCCAGATCCGCTTCTTTTTGAAATTTCTTTATTATGGGTTTCGCCACCCCCCTTAGCATCGGCGGCAGCATGGCAAGGGCAGAGTCCATAGTAACAACGATCATTTTGTTTTTGACAAAATGATTCACTATTTTGGCAGGCAGCGCAGTTTTCAGCGTGTTACTTGCACGAGAATCATTCCATTCAAGGATACATTTGTACTCACTCTCCTGAAGATAACTGCCAAAAAGTTTATTGTAGCTCACGCGATGCGCGCCAATGGCAGGGCCTAACAAATCCAGCATTTTTTGTATCATGTCCTCTTCGGATAATGCCTTGTCCGCGGCCAATTCCCATAGACGTGCGCGAAATTCGTTAAAGCGACTCTGTCGGGCAAGCGTCTTCTGGGCTTTCTTTCGTTCCGTATTATCTTGAAAAACAACAACATATCCTGATGTGCGTCCCTTATCATCCATAATCTGCGACGCCGTGTACAAAATCGGACGGCGCTTGCCATTTTGCGATTCCAACCAGAGTTCTTCAGATATCTCCAAGCGGCGGTCGCGTTTTACTTTATTAAACAAATCTTGCACATAATGGTCGGTCGTTTCGTTGTAAAGCTTAAAAACTTCGTTCAGTCGCTTTTCCGACGCATTGTCCTCTTGCCAGCCGGTCAGGTTTTCAGCGATGGGATTCATAAAAGTAATTCGCCCATCGACATCTGTAGCGATTACTCCCTCGCCAATACTCTTCAGCGTCGTTGAGAGCCAGCGCTCATTTTGTTTCAGTTTTTTGTCTATCTGGTGTTTGTAAAGCGCCATCTCAATGGTTGACGCCAGGTCCCTTTCCTCAAACGGTTTTAAGACATAACCGAATGGCTCGGTTATCTTCGCGCGCGCCAGCGTGTTGTCATCGGCATACGCTGTCAAATAAATAACAGGGACGTCCAATTCCTGACGTATCGCCTCCGCGGCCTGAATACCGTCTATCGATCCCCGTAGTTGAATATCCATCAGAATCAAATCCGGCACATATTTTCTGGCTTTGTCAATTGCCTGTTCCCCGTAAGAAATTACCTCAGGGACAGAATAACCGAGCGTTTGCACTCGATCTCTTATTTCCATGCCGATGATGTTATCGTCTTCGACAACCAGAATTGTTTTTTTCGACATTCTCATCCCCAAATTTAAAAAATAAATTTACTCCGTTCACAATGGCCAAAAACCCTTTGTTCAATATCAATTTCCGCATGACCTTTCAATATAAATAAAATTTTCCCCTTGTGCAAACAATTTTATCATGTCAGGCAAAAGTTTTTTTCTTTTTAAACTCCGGCCGTTGAAATCGTATGGCGATTTCGACGCCGCCATTTCTTTTCAATTCCAAAACTCCCTCTAATTGATTGACCAGAGATTTGACCAATTGCAGCCCTAACGAATCGCTCTGCTTGAGGTCAAAATTTTCATCAAAGCCGACGCCATTATCTTTGACAGACAATTCTATCAAATCGTTTTCTTTTTCTTGCAAAGAAACGGTAATTTCTCCCTTTCTGCCATTAGGGAAAGCGTATTTGAGCGAATTGGAAATCAATTCATTCAAAATAAGCCCGCAAGGAATAGCAGTATCCAGATCAAAATCCACCGGCTCCACGCGCACGTTCAATTTGATCTTCTGACCGCTCGAGGCATAAGAGCGAAAAACGTAAGTCGCCAGGTCGCGAATGTAGTCGCGAGAATTGATCCGCGAGAAATTTTCAGATCGATACAACTTTTCATGAATCATAGCCATCGATTTGATCCGGCTCTGACTTTCCTGCAGATACGCTTTTGCTTTCTCATCTTTGATATTTTTCGACTGCAAATAAAGCAGCGACGACGTCACCTGCAAATTATTTTTTACCCGATGGTGAATTTCTTTTAACAAAATTTCTTTTTCTTCCAACGATGCAGAGATCGCAGACTGCGCTTTCTTTCTATCCTCAATTTCCCGATTGAGAAGCTCATTGAAATGCTTCAGGCGCTTATTGCGCCGCTTCACGATGCCGGTGCGATATTTATGATACCCCAGCAGCAGCAACAAAACCATCAGCGTCGCGATAATTTGAAATTGTAATTTTTTCCAAAACGGCGGAATGACGCGAATTTTCAGCGCGCTCACTTTTTCGCTCCACACACCGTCGCTGTTGCAGCCGCGAACTTTGAATTCATATTTGCCGGGAGGAATGTGAGCGAAAGTGACCTCGTTTTTGTTGCCTAAATCAATCCATTTGTCATCTAATCCTGCCATTTGATATTGATATTTCTGTTGTTTCGGATTTCTGAAATGGAGAATGGCGAACTCGATAGAAAAAATGTTTTGATCATAATTCAACACAATTTCTTTAGTTTCGGTAATAGACCTCTTTAAAATTTCATTCTTTCCGGCGCCAACTTTGACCGGTTTATTGAAAAGTTTGAACCCCGTAATTGTTACCGGCGGGCAAAAACCATCTTCCTGAATTTGTTCCGGATCAAAATATACAACGCCATTGATTGTGCCAAAATACATCTCTCCTCGTTTGGATTCAAAATACGCTCCGGAATCAAACTCATTGGAAGGCAAACCATCTCCGGCATTATATACTTTTAGCGATTCTGATTTCACATCAAATCGTACTAAACCTTTGTCGGTGCTCAGCCATAAGGCCCTCAAATCTCCTGTGGATTTGTCGTTTTCAGGCAGAATCCCGTAAACTTGTTCATTCGGCAGTCCAATCTTATGATTAAAAAGTCGAGCACTACCTGTTTGGGGCGAATATTTAATTAAACCATACCCTCCAGTTCCCAGCCAAATAATACCCGATTTTTTATCCGCAAAAATAGATATAACGGATGGAATTTTTAATTCCTTTAAAGGAGTTGTTTCAAATAAATATTCTTTTTTTTCAGTTTCAGGATTGAATCGTATGAGCCCTTCTACCTCCGATCCTATTAATAAATTTCCGGTTCCATCTTCTGAAATGCACCAAATATTGCTCCACGCAGCGTTCTTGGTATCAGTTGTCGCTAATGGATAGCGAATAAATTTATCCCGGTCTTCATCGTAGTAATTGAGTACGCCTTCCTGCGATCCTAACCAAACTCTTTGTTTTGCATCGACATAAACTGATTGAATATAATTAGAGCTAATTGAAGCAGAATCGTTTTTATCATGTTGGTAACTGATCAACTTTTCGCTATTAATATCAAGCACGTTAACGCCGCCTTCGAACGTAGATAACCATAATCGTCTTCTACGCTCTTCAGCAATAGACATTACCGTTCGTGCATTTATTGAAGTAGCGTTTTTAGAGTCCGGCAGATAAACTTTGAATTTTTTTGTTTGTGGATTATACCTATTTAATCCGCCGCGATCTGTTCCGAACCATAACTCACCGCGGCTATCCTGAAAAACAGCCCACACAATGTTATCGGATAGACAATTTTCACAGGCGGGACTATGCATAAAAGTGCGAAATCTCTTTTTTCTTAAATCAAGTTTGCTCAGCCCGCTGCCCGTTGCAATCCATAGTATGCCTGAACGGTCTTCCATAATTTCAAATATGTAATCGTAAACAAGACTGCTTTTTTGATATTCATCAATTTTCCACTGATAAACTGTTCCCTTTGCAGCATCAATGTAAAAAAGTCCTTGTCCGTAACTTGCAGCCCAAATATTATTGTCTTTCGCAACATGAATACTGAAAATTGATACATGAGTCAATTCTTTGTTTTGAAAAGAATAGCGAACAAATCTATTTTTGTCATCCATCTTAAATAAGCCGTCGCCTGTCCCTAATAATAAATTTCCTGATCCATCCTGCTCAATTGTAAAAATGTAATTACGTTTTGAATTCACCGTATCTTCCGCATCTACGAAGTACGTGTCGCTTTTCATTGATTGAAGATCTAATCGAATCAAACCATGGTATGTTCCCACCCACAGAATATCTCTTTTATCATAATAAAGAGACAATATTTTAGAAATTTGTGTCGTTTCGCTATTATTGGGCTTTCGATAAAAATATCTAATAAAGCGATTCTCTGCTTTTTTGTAGCAGTTCAACCCGTTAAAGGTACCGACCCATAAATTACCTCTGATGTCTTCTGCAAAAGACCAGACCGTATTATTACTGATGGTACTCGAATCGTCGGGATTCGACATAAATCGGCGGAATGTTTCCGTGCGCCAGTCAAAGCGATTCAGCCCATTCTGTGTCGCCACCCAAATATATCCTTCACTGTCTTCAAACAATCTCCAAATAATATTGTTGCTTAAGCCAGACGAATCATCTTTACGAGCAGAAAAAACGGTAAAAGATCTTCCGTCATAGCGATTTAAGCCATCTCCTGATCCAATCCATAAAAATCCTTTGCTGTCTTGCAGCAAACAAGTCAAAGACGATTGAGATAATCCGTCGTCAATAGAAAAATTCTCAAATAATACGCTTTGGGGATCGAAAGTGGATTGTCCATTCACTGCAGGGGTCGAAAAACAGCAGATAAAAAATAACAATATGCGGGCGTATTTTGGCAAAAAAAGCTCTTTCATGTTGCTGCTCGTTTTTGTTGTTAAAAGAAGTTCAAGTTTAATTTTCTTTTTTTTAAATAAATCATTTTAGTTTGAGTGAAAATCTTAAAAAAAAATTCAATCACAAAAATTCGTTGTTTGATTTCAGCTAATCGTTGATTCGGTTTTTAACATCAGATGTCACTTGGTTCTTTACCTTAATTGATTTCGCCTTATTATTCACTGTTTTTAAACCGAATAATGAACTTTGTTCCCCGTCTTCTGTCAATTTTCAGTTCACCATCAAGTTGGTTTTCCGCCAGAGTAGCGACTAATTTTAATCCCAAAGACTCTGCCTTGTGAATATCAAGATTTTTCGGCAGTCCCGCGCCGTTGTCCCGGACAATCAGCTCGACACTATCCTCTTCCTTCGCTTTAATCTTGATTTCTATTTTCCTCTCCTTTTTCATCGATTGAGGAAAAGCATATTTGAGCGAATTTGAAATCAACTCATTGACAATCAAACCGCAAGGTATCGCCTTTTCCATAGATAGCGACACATCGTCCAGATCGAGCAGGAAATCTACTTTTCCCGGATCAACATGATGCACCTGATAAAGCGAATGACTCAGACTGCGGACGTAGTCTGCAAAATTCACCTGCGCGAAACTGTCCGAGCGATACATTTTTTCATGCACCAGGGCGATAGATTTGATGCGGTCGCGGCTGTCCTGAAACATTGCCTTCGCGTCTTCACCAACAACTTGTTTCGACTGCAAAAACAGCAAACTGGAGACGACCTGCAAATTATTTTTCACGCGATGGTGAATTTCTTTGAGTAACACATCTTTTTCCCGCAGCGTTTCTTTTATTTTGTCTTCCGCTTCCTTGAGCTCAGTAATATCCTGGAAAACCATCACGCCGGCGATAATTTTCCCTTTTTCAGCGAGAACCGGCGCCGCATTGACGTACATCCATCGCTGTTTTCCATTTTCACGGCGAGAAACGACGATTTGATTTTCGATTTTTTTCCCTCGTTTCACGGCTTGAAAGAGCGGAAATTCATCGCGCTTAATTTCCTTACCCTGTTGCGTGAATAATTTCCATTTCTCAGGGTCGAATACCTGCGCTAAATCTACCGATTGTTCGTCTTTTATATTCAAAATTCTCAAAGCCGCCGAATTGGCAATTCGCAATTTGATATCCGGGGCGTCTGCGATCACGATGCCGGCCGGCGTCTGTTCAATAGCGGCAGTCAATAACGCCTGCGCTCTGAATTTTTCCGCTTCAGCGTATTTTTTATCCGTCACGTCGTGAATTACTGTGAGCACGGAAACTACTTTTTCATTTTCAAAAATAGGAATTTTCCGCGTTTCTGTAGCGATTCGCTGCCCATAGACGAGGTTATTCTCCTCCGTTTCCAGCATTTTTCCCGTTTGAAAAACCATTTCATATTCTTCTCTGACTTTCTCAGGCAAAAATGGAAAAGCTTCAAAAACATTCATCCCAGCGATATCCGGATCAAGAGCAAGTTTTTTAGCCCACTCTACTACTCTTTTATTGCACAATTGAATCTGCAGGTCTCTATCGACAACATGAACAGCGTCTTTGAGCGAGTCAATTGTCGTCCGGTATTGTTTTTCCGATTCGGCAACTTCGGCGGTTCGTTGCCGCACTTCTTTCTCCAGACGTCGCGAATATTGTCGTTGATAAATAATGACGGCCGTCGCTACAACGAGAGCGGCAATCACGAGAAACAAAATGAGATAAAACCACCACTTCATCCAATAGGGTTCATTGATCACAATCGATCCCGTTGAAACGATGTCGCTCCACCGACCCAGAGCATTGCGCGATTGCAAATAAAAACGATATTTTCCCGGAGAAAGATTGGTGAAACGAATCAACGGGTCTCGGGAAACAAACGGATCTGACCACATCTTTTCGTAACCTTCCAACTTGTAACGAAAATAATTTTCCCGCTCATTAATGAATGAAATCGACCGAAAGCGAAATTCCAGATTATTGTCATTATAGTTTAAGGACTTATCTTTTGATGGATCAAATACTATTTCATCGGCGCGGGAATCCAATATCTGCACCCTGGGCGCAGGAATATTTTCCAGTCGAAAATCATATTCTTCGCGGAAACAAGAAACGCCACGGTCGGCGCCAAACCACACATGCCCTTGGCGATCAACAAACGCCGCCGACCGATTAGTCTCCTGACCGACAAATCCGTTTTTCACCGTATAATGCCGCAAATCAAATCCGTCCCAGCGAAAAATACCATTGTCAGATCCGAGCCACACACGTCCATATCCGTCCTTCAGAATGGAGTAAATTGGTCGGTTGATGGTCTTACCCTTAAATTTGATCTGTTCGTGATTTCGCGACGTCGCCCGAAATAAACCGTGAATCGTGCCAATAAAAAACGAACTGTCCGACTCAGCCATCACCGAGAAAACATCGTCAATCTCCGGATCAAAACGAGTAAGCGGGGAAAACCGACCATGGCGATAAATAATCGCGCCTTTTCCTTTCGTGGCGATGGCAATCGCGCCGTCAGGCAGTAAAATTAATTTTCTCAAAATAGCATTTTCAAATTTCCGAATAATTTTGTAAGATGAAAAATCAGCGCTCAGCCGACAAAAGTAATTGCCACCAGAAAAATAAATCCTTCCGTCGGCGCCAATGACAAGAGAATTAACCGAAGAGGGAAAAATTTTTCCCGGTATATGGAGCACAATGCCGCTGTCCGCTCGAGCTTTGACAATTCCGAAGTGAGAACACGCCGCCCAGACATTCGCAGCGCCATCAGCAAACAGATCGAGCGTCCGTCCCATGGTCTCTGGCAGGAGTGAATCCATTTTAAATGCAATCGGCTTAAATCGTTTGCCGTCAAAAAATGTGATTCCTCGATTATGCCCGAAAACTATTTGATCTCCCCCCATCGAAGCAATCGCCGTGACCTCATCTTCTAACAATCCCTGTTCTTTCGCAAAATTCGCGAAGCGTATGCTGGCAATTTTGCTTGCGCCGCGCATTCCGGCAACCCAGATATTGCCTTCCAGATCGCAAACTAAATTGATCGCGCCTTCCGAAATCAAACCATTGCGTTCTCCGATGAATTGGTTGGTTTGTTTTTTAATATCCAAAAAGCGTAAAAATTTATTATTTCCATAATATATTCCACGAAATCCATCGTACAAAAAACACAAATTGTAACCGGAATTATTAATAATGGCACGAATCTGCCGTGAAACAAGAGTAAATTTCCCATTTTTTGCAAAACCAACCCAGTTTCGTCCAATGAGCCAGATTTTCAGCTTCTGCAAATCCTCCTCTTTCTTGTTTTCAATGAAAATCCCCAGAATATTTTGCGCGGGCAATTGTAACTGGGCGGCAAATTCACGATCCGCTTTCAAATTTCGAATCAGTGAAAGTCCGTTGTTAGTGGCGATGAGGAAATTTCCGCGCCAGCTTTCCAACCCGTTGATGTGAGCGCTGGGCAAACCTTCTTTTTTTGAAATTAAATGCCATCTGTTTTCTGCATAAATTGCTAATCCTTGCGAGCGAGAGCCAATGGCGACGCTCGTTTTGTTGTCATGGGTAGTCACTTTGAAAGAATTGGCTCCGGAAAAAGCGGAAATCTTTAGCGGAACAAGCGTGTTCCAGCTTTTGCCGTCAAAATAGGACACGCGCAACGTGCTGTATTCGGGCATTACCCACACTCGTCCGCGCTCGTCGATTTCGATTTGCGAATAGGACATCGCAGGCAATCCTTCGGCGACAGAGTATTTTTTCCATTGAAATCCGTCGTAAACTGAAATTCCGCCCCGCGTCGCAAACCAAATTTGCCCCAGGCTGTCCTGCGCCAGATCGTAAACCCTGGAATTAGCCAAACCATCGCCTTCCGAATAGGTGCTGATCCAGAACTTTTGCGCCTGAATTTTTCCGGCAAACCCAAGCGTGAAAGCAATCAGCAGAAGCAATAGCAAGTAGTTATTTTTATGAAAACAAAGATTACTCATACTTTTCTTCAAATCGAATAATGAATGCTGTGCCTTCATCCGTCTCAATCTCCATTTTGCCATTGATTTGATCGACCAGCGTGTCCACCAATTGTAACCCCAGCGATGATTTTGTGGGCTCCTTCAAGTAGTCGCCGATACCGACGCCATTATCTCGGATCGCTAACTCAAAAACATGATTCTTATTATCATGCACAAGTTTGATTTTTATCATTCCTTTTCTTTGATTGGGGAAAGCGTATTTTATCGCGTTGGAAATTAGCTCATTGATCAGCAGCCCGCACGGAATAGCAATATCTACGCTGAGCGCCACATCGGCGATGTCCGTCTCCAGACGTATTTTGAAAGGATCGGCGTTGTAGGAACGAAACAAATAGCGCGCTAAATCGACAATGTAATTTTTGAACGGAATCTGCGCCAGGTTTTGCGACTGGTACAATTTTTCGTGTACCAACGACATGGAACGAACGCGGTGCCGACTCTCCTCAAATACTTTTAGCGCTTGATCATCTTTCACATACTTGGATTGCAAATAAAGCAAAGAGGAAATTACCTGCAAATTATTTTTAACGCGATGGTGGATTTCCTTGAGCAGTACGATTTTTTCTTTCAATGAGGCGTGGATTTCTTCTTCCCTTTGTTTTCGCTCGATTGAAATTCCAATTTGGTCCGAAATAAATTTTAAAATTTCCAATTCCTCCTTGCCAAAAGCATTTTCGTCTTGATAGCTTTGCACAACAATCGCTCCAATGACATGATTTCTCGCTTGCAATGGCACACCCAACCAGACTTTTGGCTTTTCGGACATGTCTTCCAATTCGCCGTCGTCAATCATTCGCTGCAGCTCCCGCTCTGAAACTAACAGCGGCTGTCGCTGTTTGATGACGCAGGCAGTCAAATTTTTATCGGCAGGAAACATTCTGAAATTATGCTTTTTTTCATCGCGATAGTAAGGAGAAACGATCATTTCCGTATTTTTATCGTACAAGGCAATGTAAAAATTTGTCGTATCAATCACTTTTCCCAATTCACGATGAATGATCTCAAACAAATCGTTCAAATCTTCAGCAGAAAGTATGGCGCCGCTGATGCGAACCAGAAACTGTTGGATGCGCTCCGCCCGCTTGCGATGCGTGATGTCGCGAAAGACGACTTGCGACGCCGGCTGCCCCTGAAAATAAACAAAAGCATCGGCGATTTCCACATCGACAATCTTGCCGTCCGATCTTACAAATTGATACTCAACAAGAGGAACAGTTTTGTGGCTATACAAGAGATGCATTCTCTGTCTGAATGCATCGCGAAAATTCGGATGCACAAAATCCAATATTTCCGAATGCAAAATTTTACCTTGCTCCTTGGCACCCAAAATTTTCAGCGTTTCCTGATTCGCGTAAACGATTTTATTGTTTGAATGAACCAAGATGGCATTGGGAGAATTTTCCGCTAACATGCGGTATCTTTCTTCGCTCTGTTGCAGCGCGCGCTCCATACGTTTACGTTCAGTGACGTCATGCACAGCCACGTAAACCAATTTTTTGCCGCGAACGTCGATGGGACCCGAGTAGGTCTCGACGTCGCGAGTTTCTCCCGAAGCCAATCGATGCTGAAACTCAAAAATCGTTTTATTTTTCTTGCGGTAGGCGTTAATGCGACGCCGCGTCTCAGCAGCGGGAAGCGTATTTAAATCCATCATCGTCATCGTCAGCAACTGCCGGTAATTGTAACCGTAAAATGCCACCGCCGCGTCATTGGCGTCGACAATGGGAAGATTAGAATCGGAGACGTCCAATAACAAAATTACAGCCTGATTATTGGCAAATAAAGCGTGGAAAATTGCTTCACTCTCTTTGGTGGCGATTTGCGCCTTCTTCTGTTCGGTAACGTCTTCAAACGATCCCATTGCCAGAACAGGACTGCCCTGTTCATTGTAAATCGCTGTTGCTGAAATTTTTACGTCAAAATGTGAACCGTCCTTTTTGACGCCCACCAACTCGCCCGTCCACCGCCCGGAACGCAAAACCTGAACAAAAGCCGCATGCGCTTTTTTCTGGTCCCGCCAATATTGTTCTCCGGTCGTTCCAATAACTTCGCTGGCATCGTCGTAACCCCACATCTCCGCCATTGCTTGATTGACATAGGTGAGTCTGCCCCGCAAATCCTCAATGCCGATGCCGGTTAGCGACGAAGAGAACGCCGCTTCTTTGATTTTTAATTCATGCTCAATTTTTTTGCGTTCCGTCAAATCGATAGTCGTGACCAGCACGCGCGAAAACGATTTTTCAAAACCGGGCATGACCGATAATTTCAACAGAACAAATCGATGTTCCCCGCGTAGGGTTTTTGTGCTCAATTCGCAGGAATACTCCAATTCTCCGCGCGCTAAAGCGGACAATTCGCCGATAAGCGAAAAAAACGTCTCCTGTTCAAAAACAGCAATGGGATTTCGGATAATTTCCAATTTATCCTGCGCCTGATACAAACGAATTGTCTCTTTGTTGACATCAATAATCTTGAGCCTTTCGAGACATGATTTGACAGCGTCCGGATGTTCAGCAAAATATTGCTCAAAATCCTGGACCCCGTCATTTTTTAGTTGCTCCAGATAAGTTTTTATTTCAGAAAAATCTTCCAGCCACAAAGGCACTGGCGATTCCCGGAACAGCCCGTCATATTCGATTGGGGTCATCCTTTCCTGATCTGTTTTTTTCCCTTCGTCCGATTTTGTTCGTTCAGTCGCTTGTTTCAGTAGTTGACTAATTTGATCGCGCCGAGAGGAAGAGCCGCCGCCCGTGTGCAAATCGCGGGCGTAGCGCTGTCCATCTTGTGAATCGCCCAAAAAAACAACCGGAATATTTATTCCCCTGCTCTGTAAAATTTGAACCGCGTCGATCCCGTTAAAATAATGACTGTCCCCGTCCGCAATCACCAGATCCCATGTATCAGCGTCTAATAATTCTCTCATTTCCGACTCAGTCGCGACCACTGAAAATTGCGCTTCTATTTCACTATTTTTTAGATTGTTGATCAAATCATTGGACTCAGTTTCCGCTTCCCGTACGAAAATCACTTTTAATTTTTGCGTCATTCACTATCCCTTTGGAAATGTTAGCCACTGCCTCTAAGCCTGAATGGGCTTACTGAAAGTCAAATTTTTACAATTGGTGTTTCCATGTAAAACATTTTCAATCGTCTCCTTTAGTTCTCCTTCGGTAAATGGTTTGGGAAGATAAAAAGAAGCGCTCTTGTCACTTTTAAACCGCTCGAGCATCTTATCATCAACGAGCGCCGAGAGATACACAATGGGAATATTTGACTGCGCCTGAATTGCTTCCGCAGTTTGAAATCCGTCCAGTTCGCCTTTGAGACGGATATCCATTAAAATCAAATCCGGCTTCTTTTCTGCCGCGCGATAAATCGCCTCTTTGCCGCGCGAAATAACGCCGACAACTTGATAGCCCAAACCCTCCAACTGCCATGTGAGTTCCAGGGCAATGATGTTTTCATCTTCAACAATCAGAACTTTCTCCGCCATTTCGCTTCTCCTTCAGAACATTCCTTGTGTTGCTTGTCCTTCGCTAATAATTCTGCTATTTTTCCTTGGGTTGGACAGTAAAATAAAAAACGGCGCCCTGGTTGACTTTACCCTCCGCCCAAATTTTTCCTCCGTGACGGTGAATAATGCGCTGGACTGTCGCCAAACCTATTCCGTTGCCCGGAAATTCTTTACTTGAATGCAATCTGCGGAATGGCGCAAACAATTGAGCCGCATAATCGTTGTTAAAGCCAGCGCCATTATCTCTGATAAAAAAAACAGGAACCGACGCGCGAGCCATCATTCCAAATTCAATTTTTGCCGGTGATTTTTTCGCCGTAAATTTCCAGGCATTGTTAAACAAATTGTCCAGCGCCCGCGCTAACAAACGCGCATCGCCGCGCGCTTTCAACTCGGGCTGAATGACGACTTCAACACGCCGCTGCGGTTCTGATTCCCGCAATGCGCGAACGATTTCCTCTGCCACCCCGCTCAAATTTATCTCCCGAATCTCCATTTCGCTACGAGTTACGCGGGACAAATCAAGCAAATCATCAATCAATTCAGACATGAGCATAACAGAGCTGCGAATGCGATTCAGGTAATGCCGCGCCTCGTCATCCAGTTGATCGGCGTGACAGTCCAACAGCAACTGAGAAAATCCGTCAATGCGCACCAGCGGCGCGCGCAAGTCATGAGACACCGAATAAGAAAATGCCTCCAATTC
>JAADFU010000131.1 GCA_013152715.1 Calditrichota bacterium | reverse complement strand
GAAATTGCAGAATAGAGCACCGCAATGCCGAGGCAAATGAAAACAGCCGTATGTTTGGGAATGTTGAAAGTCAAATCCATGATTTTGGTCATGGAAAGGATTACCCACCCCATGATAAGGCAATTGTACGGCAGGGACAAATAGACAGCACGAAAGCCGCGCAAGAATTTGGCAGATTTACCGGAATAGCGGATATTCACCAGTTCTGTGTCAGTGAGCACTCTGGCTCTCTTCCAGAGACGGGAAAAAAAGAAGACTCCCCCGGTGAAAATCGGTATTTGCGCCCACCAGAACCAGTTTCCCCAGATGCCCTGTCTGACGACTAATCCGCTGATCGCCAGCGGCGTATCTGCAGCAAAAGTTGTCGCCACCATGGAAGTGCCGAGAAGCCACCACGGACTCCCGCCGCCGGAAGCGAAGTATTCGGCAATGTTTTTCCTGCCGCGTTTGGAAAAATAGAGACCGATGGAAATTGAAAAGAGAATGAAAAGTAAGATGATCGAGAAATCTATAGTCGTGAGATTTGATGTGAAGGTGAATTCTTGAAGTTGAGTGTTCATTTGCGGTTTGGGTTAAAGTGAATGTTTCTGGTAAAATTTTGTATAGCGTCAATCGTCTGGTCGTAAAATGCAAATTCTCTCTACACGTATTTTTTGTTGAACTCCTGCGGAGTTCCTCGCCGTGATAGAATCGGTTTTTTCTACAAATGTTTATCCGCCTGTCAGCGGATTTTATCCTCAAATTTTAAACGTAACCCAGAACGCCGAAGGTGTTCGACATTTGTAGAAAATATTCGAACGTGGCAAATTGCCAACCCCGCTGGCGGGGTTGAACATAATTCACAAATCGATATATTTAGGATCATAATCCACACCAAATCTTTTCAACATTTCAATATATTCCTCTTTGAATGTTTTCTTGCGGTGGTGTTCTTTTTGATTTTTTATGTAATCAATGATATTGGTCAAATGCGATCTGGAATAGCTAAAAGCACCATATCCCTTTTGCCAGGCAAATTTAACAGGGAAAAATTTATTATCATTGATGAAATTGGTGGAACAGCGTTTAACCTCTTTTACCAAATCAGAAATGGTTTTGTCCGGCGACAAGCCGACTAAAATATGGACATGATCCGGCATCCCATTGATGATGATCGGTTTATGTCCGATATTTTTGATAATTCCGGTCATGTATTTGAATACCCTCGTTTTGGTTTCACCCATCAGCAGAAGTTGGGGATTCTGGATATGGAAAACGATATGGATGTAAATTTGGGTGTAGGTGGACATTTTGGTAATTCTCCTTTTTTTGTTTGATTGTTATTTCTGTTGAATTCCTGCGGAGTTCTCCGTTTGTGTTGCGACCGTTTTTTGCTACAAATGTAAATCCGCCTACGGCGGATTTCGATCTCAAATTCTTATTGAGCCAAGAACACGGGAGGCATTCAACTTTTGTAGAAAAACACCAATCAGACCAATTACAACCTAAAGGGTTGAACATTGTCAAGGTGTAGTCCACTTCAGAAGTGGACTACATCTTAAACTTACTATTCTTTCTTCATCCCAAACTCCGGATCGATGGGCAAAAATTTACACAAAATAATTCCGGGAATTGTCGAGATGAGCACCCAGATGAAAAAATTGTTATAGCCAATCAATTCCTGAACCCAGCCGCTAATCATGCCGGGAATCATCATGCCCAGTGCCATGAATCCCGTTGTAATGGCAAAATGGGCGGTTTTGAACTCGCCTTCGGAAATGTAAATCATGAACAACATATATGCGGTGAAGCCAAATCCGTAGCCAAATTGTTCGATGCCAACGCAGAGATTGATGATGAAAAAATTATCCGTCTGCGTATGCGCCATGTAAAGGTAAACGGCATCGGGCAGATTGATGAAGATCGCCATCCAGATGAGCCATTTTTTGAGACCGTATTTTGCCGCGACAAATCCGCCCAGCAAACCGCCGATGGTGAGCATGGCGATGCCAATGGTGCCGTAAACAAAACCGACTTCGCCGGTCGTCAGTCCCAGTCCTCCGGCTTCCTGACTGTCCAACAGAAATGGCGAGGCGATTTTCACCAATTGCGCTTCCCCGAGACGGTAAATGAGCAGAAATGCCAGAGAAATGCCGATTTTGTCTTTTTTGAAAAAGAGCACGAACGTGTTGACAAAATTTTTGAAAAATTGTTGCACATCGCCCAGAGAACGGGACACATCTGCTGCCGGGTGCGGGAGAATAAATTTGTGGTAAATGGCGAACAGAAAAAACAGCGCCGCCATAAAGGCAAAAGTCAGAATCCACGACAAAGGAATATTTCCGGCGCGGGCGGCGAAGACTGCAGAGGCAGCGTGATCCAGTTTCGCGTCAAGTTGAACGATGACCATGAGTGGCTGATTCCAGTTTTCCGCTGTGAATTCGCGACGACTTCCTTCAATCAAATTGATGCTTTTGTCTCCTCTCTCCCTGCCGAAATTGACGACGATTTTTTCGCCTGCGTCAGGTTTTTTTGACAAATAGAGGTAGCCGACGCCGATATTTCCCACATATTTTGAAATTGCTTTTTCTTTTTGCTCAATGCCAAAAATCGATTGAATTCCGCTGCCCAACGGTTTGGTGACATGCTCGTGCCACCAGCCAGGTTTTTCCTGCTTTTGTTTTTGTTCCTGAATTTCGCGCTGGGTGGCAAATTGACTGTTCCATTTTTTTGCTTGAGCAATGAGTTCATTCACTTTTTCTGCAGTGCGTGGAACAGCAGCAATTTCCAACTCCGGCGGATAGGCGATAATGTGCAGATGTTCATCCAGAGGCGTAATGTGCAAACTGTCCGGAGAAATGACTTCCTGCACTGTCTGCCCCGGCGCTGCAGAAACGCGATAATCAATACTGGGCAGACCGCTGTGGCTCTCGATGTAGCCGGCCAAAATCACCAGCAGGCCCTGACCGGTCAACATAGCGAAACGGTAAAACGTACTTCTCACTCCCACAAACCATGCCTGTTGGTGCTGATTCAGCCCTAACATGTAAAATCCGTCGGCGGCAATGTCGTGCGTTGCCGAGCTGAAGGCTAACAACCAGAAAAAAGCAAGAGTGAACTGAAAAAATCTGGGCAAAGGAATGGTCAGCGCAACAGAAGCAAGTCCCGCGCCGATGATGAATTGCATAGTTACGATCCAGAAGCGCCGCGTTTTCATTAAATCAACTAACGGACTCCAGAGTGGCTTGATGACCCAGGGCAGATAGAGCCAACTGGTGTAAAGAGCAATGTCTGTATTGGAAATACCCATTCGCTTGTACATGATTACGGAAATTGTCATCACAACAATGTAAGGGATGCCTTCAGCAAAATAGATGCTCGGCACCCAAAGCCAGGGGGAACGTCCGGGAGATTGATTTTGCGCTGCGGTTTTCGCCATTGGTTTGCTCCGCTTTTATTTGATAATTTTCATAGATATTTAATTCTACTGTCCGTCGCTACGACCATTAAGATCACGGATTGAGAGATGAGACACTACTCCTGTGCTTTCGCCCACCACTTTGAACTTAAATATTTCTAAAAACAATCCGGACAAATTACGACTTAATGAAAAAGACGATAATAATTACCCAAACAACAACAGCAAAAATTTTTCTTCCCAGTGAATATTCTGACCAATTGCGATAATCGGCTAACAATGCCAATGCGAGCCAGACAAATACCAGAACTATCAAAATGGTTTTCCCAGTCGGGCTTTTTGCAAAATTTGCTAATGGTTTCCCTAATGGAGTTGATCCCAGAATGACAAAAATCAACACAACGACAGTAATGATGAGTACAGCTTTCGGCAACGAAATTTTTCGAGAGTTACTCATGTGCACCATCCTTTCTTGTTTGAATTCTGTTTGTTCGCAGAATTGTCACCAGTAGTTGAATTATTACAACAAACGGTTTACCCTTTCCCCGAAAAGTCACTTCATCACCGCTTTAATATTTTTTCCCACTCCTCGCGCAAAATACCCATGACCCAGAAGTCAAAATAGCGGTTGTTTTTGAACATTGCCTGGCGCAACACACCTTCTTTTTGAAATCCAACGCGTTGGTAAATTTTTATTGCAGGCGTATTTTTTTCATTTACGTGCAGTTGGATGCGGTTTAAATTTAGCGTTTGAAAGGCATAATCGACCATCAATTTCGTGGTTTCGGCGCCAAAACCGGAACCCCAAAATTTTGCATCGAGAATTGCAAGATAAAACACCGCTGCGCGGCTGATGTAATCGATACGAAAAAACGCGGTCTGTCCTACGGTGATATGGCGGTCTTTTGTCACAATCATAAATACGATCTGGCTGGGATCATTGATGGATTTTTCAATTTTTTCGCGGGCGGCGGAAAGGCTTACTGGCAACGCCAAAAACAGCGCATCGCGGACAAGTTCGTCATTCTCCCCCTGGTAGATGAAATTGGCGTCATCGATTGCAATCGGCCGAAGGTAGATTTTTTCTCCGGCAATAAAAGAGTGGACCGTGTTTATTGATCCGGAATCTATTTTTGCATCTCCTTGTTGGATAATGTGTTGTTTGGCAGCTTTTTGAACAAAAAAATGGCACCGCCATGAAAGCATACCATTTCAATGAAATTTATCGAGAATGAATTTTATTGTTAAAATTATTGTTGGTGACGCTCATGTTTCAAGTTGGCAATCTCATCGCGGATGCGAGCCGCGTCTTCGAATCGCTCTTCTCTGATAGCTTTTTGCAGCTTGATATTGAGTTCTTCCAGTTGGTCGACATCGCGCAACGGCCTATCTGTTTCCTGGTTTTTAATGATTTCCTTTGGCTCGGAATCTTCGGCAATGGCGGCGTTCACCATCACCATTTCTTCTACAAAAATTGGCGCTCCCATCCGCAGAGCCAGCGCGATGGCGTCGCTCGGTCTGGCGTCGATTTCGTATTTTTTCCTGCCCTGATGCAGATAAATGATAGCGTAGTAGGTGTTTTGTCTCAGGTCGTTCACGATGATTTTGTCGATCTCTATGTCGATGGTTTTCAACAAATCTCGCAGCAAATCATGAGTCAGAGGACGAGGCGGAACAATGCCTTCCAATTGTAAAGCGATTGCCTGCGCTTCAGTTGTGCCCACCACGATTGGCAGCCAACGGCTAAATACATCATCGCGCAAAATGACGACAAATCGGTTCGATGATGTATCTAATGTCACGCGATCAACTCTCACGGGGATTTGCATTCACCTACCCCTCCTCTCATTTATGAAATTACACCTCTGAAATACCTGTTGCATTTGAAGATTGCCAACACTTTATTATATCAAATTATTCGACAAGTGTCAAGTAAAATTTGTAAAAAGTTACATTTTTTATGGTTGGCTACCGAAATGTAATCAAGATTCTGGACGGCAAATCAGGATTTTTTTCATTTAATCCAATTTTGATATTTGTTTTAAAATTACAAAAATAATACTTGACAAATTCAAAAAAAATTCCTAAACTTAATTGAAATAATTTTTTTACCAATGATTTAAAATGGAAAAAATATTTCGCGTGCACATTGAGAATAGTCTTTAACCGTTAGTTTTTGGAAAAGCAATAGCGATTTCCGTTTTAAAATCATTTCAAAATAACCCCGTCCCTGGATCCCGAATCAACCTGGACAGGCAATTTGGTCAATTTTTGATCTTCAATTCATTGTCGAATTAATTTGCTCTTCCGCTGAGGTGTGATAAAATTTTCGCCAAATGAAAATTGACGAATTCGCAGAATGAACTCAAAAATGGTTATTTCAGGACAGAGAAATGGGGCGAAAAAAATTACCAACAATTGCTTTTTAGGGAAGATCCAGAAATTTGCCTGAAGGATCAGTGAATATTATTTCCGGTCGATATTTGCCAAAAAGAGGCATAGAGAGCAAGATTTTGTCAATAATATGTTAAAATAATTGAAATAGTGAATAGTTACTGACATTGAGTTGAGAAAGACAAAAAATGGATGCTGAAAATGTATGCGAGACACTCATTCTGATAAAGGGTGCAAAGGTTTACGCTCCCCGATTTCTGGGGAAAAAAGATGTGTTGATCACTGGCGAAAAAATTGGTTTGATTGCTGAAAACATTGATTTCCCTGCTTCCCTGCAAATAAAAGTTCTCGATGGAACAGGCAAGTTGCTCATGCCCGGATTTATCGACAATCACGTCCATATCCTCGGCGGCGGCGGCGAAGGAGGTTTCAAAACACGCACTCCGGAAATTGTATTGACGGATATTACCCGCGCCGGTGTGACTACGGTTGTCGGGTGTCTGGGAACGGACGGAATCACCAGAACCATGAGCAATTTGTTGGCCAAGGCGCGCGGTCTGGAAGAAGAAGGAATTTCTACTTTCGTTTACACCGGCTCTTACGAGGTCCCGGTGCGAACAGCGACCGGATCTCTTGTTAATGACATTATTCTCATCGATAAAATTATCGGCGTTGGCGAGGTCTCCGTATCTGACCATCGTTCCTCGCATCCGACGATTGAGCAATTGGCGAAATTGGCCTCTGACGCGCGTCTGGGTGGCATGCTTTCCGGGAAAGCGGGAATTGTGAACGTCCACCTTGGCGACAGCGAGCAGAAACTCGCGCCAATCGAGCAAGTCATTGAACGCACAGAGATTCCGCCGACGCAATTTGTCGTCACCCACGTTAACCGAAACAGACCGCTTTTCCTCTCTGCAATTGCATTTGCCAAAAAAGGCGGATTAATCGATATGACCACGGGCAGGGAGAGAAGAGATCGACAAGAGATTCCCGGTTCGTGCGCCCAGTTGCTCAAGGAAGCTCTGGAAGCCGATGCCCCGATAGAAAACATTTCCTTTTCCTCGGACGGGCAGGGAAGTTTGCCGGTGTTCGACGGGAACGGCAATTGCACCGCACTGGAAGTTTCCGGCGTTGACTCGATTTTGCACCAGTTAAAATTGGCAACTCTTGAGTTAAATCTGTCGCCGGAAATAGTTTTGCAGACAGTGACCTCGAATCCTGCCAGAAATTTGAAATTGAGCAATAAAGGCGAAGTTGTGGTCGGAAAAGATGCCGATTTAGTGCTGCTGGATGCCGACTGGGAAGTTGACACAGTGATTGCCCGCGGCAAAGTGATGGTTGAAAACAAAAAAACGCTCGTGTACGGGACTTTTGAACCAAGAGATTGATTTTTGAGAATGGGACGCGGATTTTCGCGGATTCAATTTTGAGCAGATCGGCAAAACAGGGCAGAACGCCCGCGCACGAAAAATAACTAATGCCTTCGCCGAAAATAAAGGAACGACAAAAGCGGAATAATACAAATAGCCGCAAAATTAAATTTATTTTTCCGGCGCTCATTCAAAACAACAATTTTTCAGGGTATCCTTGTGGAAAAAATATTTGAAAAAATAGGCCATTCCCTTGGCGCAACTTTTAACAAAGGAAAATGGCTCTACCAATCGGCCTTCGGATCAGAAAAAGATGCGCTCCAAGCTGAGTTAAAAGTCTCACGCGATCTCGTCCGTAAATTAAAAAAAGAAATCACAATTTTAATTCAATCCGATGGACAGAAGACATTAGAGCGCATCGGTTCACGGCTTTGCGATCAATTCAGGGAGACGGACAGGGATTTTCGCTTTTATCTCATAGCCAGCCGCGATGTCAATGGTTTTGCTCTGCCCGGCGGGTTGGTTTTTCTCACTTCCGGTTTGTTCAGAAAAATCGAAAACAACGAGGATGAGATCGCTTTTGTGCTGGCGCACGAAATGAGCCACATTCAACTTCGCCATTTGATGAGCCGAATTCTTGCCAATTATTCTATTCAAACCATTTCCCGATTATTGAGACCCGGCGGCACTCTTGGCGCCCTGGCGAGTGAGATTGTCGCCAATCTGCTCAAAAGTGGTTTTTCGCAGGAAAATGAATTTGAAGCGGACAAAGGAGCGGTTCGCCTGATGTCGCGCGCTAATTTTGATGTCACAGCTTCAGCCTCGCTGCTCAGAAAATTGCAGTCGGAGAATGAATCGAGCCCTGCAATTCATCACTATTTTTCCACGCATCCGCCGGTTCAGGAAAGAATTCGGGCGCTAACGCCGCTAATCAGGAAGAAATTGAAATAACTTTTGCTGAGAACAAATCTGTCGGAAAATTGGAGAGGAGAAAATCATGCCCCGCAAAGCCATCTTGCTTTTCATTTTTTTTCTGTTTCTCATTCAAATAACAGCCTTTGCTGATGTCCCGTCGCCAGAGCAATTTTTAGGCTTCAAGCCCGGCACAGACCGAAAATTAGCTGACATGCGTCAAATTGTGGCATATTTCAAAATTTTGGGCGAGAATAGCGGGCGCGTCGCCGTGGAAGAAGTTGGTAAAACGACCCTGGGAAATCCGTTCATCGTCGCCGTCATTACTGCCGAAAAAAACCAGTCCCACCTGTCTGATTTCCAAAATTATCAGCAACTGCTGGCAGACCCCAGAAAAATTTCTCCGCAACAGGCGGAAGAAATCATACGCGATAAGGGAAAAACTGTGGTGATGATCAACTGTTCCATTCATGCCTCCGAAATCGGCGCTTCGCAAATGGCAATGCAGCTCGCCTACGATCTGGCAACAAGCCAGAACCGGACATTTCAGGAAATTCTCGACAAGGTTATTTTGTTACTCGTTCCCATGCACAATCCCGATGGCGTTCAGATGGTTGTAGATTGGTACCGTCAATATTTGGGCACTCCCTACGAAGGCGGAAGAATGCCGTGGCTGTACAACAAATACGTGGGACACGACAATAATCGCGATTGGTACATGTTCACGCAGGTGGAATCGCGGCTCACACTAAAAGTGCACAATGCCTGGCATCCGCAGATCATCGTTGACATGCATCAGATGGGCAGCAGAGGCGCGCGTCTTTTTGTGCCGCCTTACGTGGATCCATTCGAGCCAAATGTAGATCCCATTCTGCAGCAGGAAGTGGGAATGATGGGCACTTTTATCGCGACGGAGTTGACGTCGCAGGGCAAGGCCGGCGTCATCCACAGCAGTCGTTACGACGCCTGGACTCCGGCGCGGGCTTACCATCATTATCACGGCGGAATTCGGATTTTGACGGAGTGCGCCAGTGTGCGCGTCGCCACGCCGATAAAAATCGAACCTTTTGAATTGGCGGCAGATGTCAGAAAACCCTCGGTGCGAATGCCGCTTCCCTGGCAGGGAGGCGATTGGACGCTGGAAGATATTGTTGATTACGATTACGCTGCGGCGGTTGCGGCGCTGACAAATGCCGCACGGCTGCGGGAAAATTGGCTGAGAAATTTCTACCGAATCCACTGGAAAGCAGTGAACCGGACAGCGCCGCCATTTGCGTTTGTCGTTCCTGCCGCGCAAGGGGACTATTCCACAACTTTGAAATTGCTCGAAGTGCTCAAACTAGGGGCAGTGGAAATTCACCAGGCACAGGAAGATTTCGCCGCAGACGGGAAAACTTTTTCTGCCGCTTCTTTCATCATTTACATGGCGCAGCCCTACGGCAGCTTTGCCAAGACGCTGTTGGAGCCGCAGGTCTATCCTGAAATTCGCGCTTATCCCGGCGGACCTCTGAAACCGCCTTACGACGTTGTTGCCCACACCTTGCCGCTGTTGATGGGGGTGAAAGTAATTCAAATTAGCAAGCCTTTTTCAGCGTCGGCTGAATTGCTCAGATCACTTCCTGCGCCGCAAAGTCAAATCGACGCGACGACTGCTGAATTTTACGGCTATTTTTGGGACAGCGGGACAAATGACGCTATCGTCGCTGCGGAGCGATTGCTGGAAAAAGGGTTTGGCGTTTCGCGCGCGGCTGAAGATTTTCATCAGACAGGAAGTACGTTCAAAGCCGGTTCCTTTTTCGTGAAAAAGAAAAAGGGGCTGTCTGCTGCCGTCAAAAATATTGCTGATGACCTCAATGTGCATTTTCAACTATTGAAAGAAAATCCTGACGTTCGCGTCCTCAAATTAAAAAAACCAAAATTAGGTTTGTACCACAGTTGGTCGGCTTCGATGGACGAAGGTTGGACACGGTGGGTGTTGGAACAATTTGAAATTCCTTACACGCGAGTGGAAAACAAAATGGTCAAAAACGGAAATCTAAACAAAAAATTCGATGTTTTGATTCTTCCGGACATTCACGAAAGAATGATCGTGAAAGGGATTTCGGAAAAATCAATTCCGCCAGAATATGCCGGCGGTATCGAAGACGTGGGTGTGAAAAATGTGATTCAATTTGTGGAAAATGGCGGCGCTCTGATCACGCTCAACCGCGCGGCTTCTTTCGCTATCAAATATTTTCAAATTAACGTTGTCGATAGCAGCAGAAAATGGACGCGAAAGGATTTTTATTGCCCGGGCTCTATTTTGCGCGCCAAAGTGGATAATCGGCATCCGGTCGCTTACGGTTACGGCAGCAGCAGCGCGATATTTTTCCGGGGCAGCCCGGTATTTTCCGTGAATGAAGGAACCTCGGTAGTCACTTATCCCGACAAGAATTTGCTTCTCAGTGGTTGGATTAACGGCGGAGCGCATCTTGCGGGAAAAAGTGCCATTGTCGAAGTCAAGCGTGGCAAAGGGAAAATCATCCTCATCGGATTTCCGACGCTTTACCGCGGCCAGGCGCACGCGACATTCCGTTTTTTGTTTAATTCAATTTTTTACGGAAGCGCGAAAGAAGGAAAATTTTAACTTTCGTCCGACAGTCCGATTAATTTGACAAAGAAAATTAGGAGGATTTTTTATGACAAATAAAATTAGCCGTTTTTTGATCGTCTTTTTGCTACTATTTCTATTCTTCACGCTTGGTTTAGCTACAGAAAAGCCAATTTTGCACGGAAAGCACTGGGTGGCGATTACAGGCAAGCCACTGGCAGCGACGGCAGGCGCGAAAATTTTTATTCGCGGGGGAAATGCCGTGGATGCGGCTTGTGCCATGTTAGCAGCGACCTGCACCATGTGGGATGTTTTGAGTTGGGGCGGCGAAACACAGGCATTAATTTATAATCCCAACACAAAAAAAATCATTGGCATCAATGCCCTCGGTGTTGCGCCGACGGGCGCCACAGCGGGGTTTTTCAAGAAAAAAGGTCTGAAATATCCGCCCGAGTACGGCCCGTTAGCTGCCGTCACGCCGGGTACGCCGGGCGGTTTGATGGTCATGCTCGCGGAATTTGGAACCATGAGTTTGAAAGAAGTTTTGCAGCCGGCAATGGAAATGGCGCAGGGATATCCCATCGAAGCGCAGACAGCCAATTCAATCGAACACTACAAAAAACGCATCAAACAGTGGCCTTATTCCAAAAAAGTTTTTCTCACTCATCTCGGCGAAAAACGAGAAGCGCCTTACCCCGGCGAGATTTTCCGGCAGGCCGATCTTCTGCAAACGCTGGAGAAACTTGTCGCAGCAGAACAGCAGGCGCTGACACACGGGAAAAACAGAAAAGAAGCAATCTATGCGGCTTACGACCGCTTTTACAAAGGCGACATCGCCGATGAATTTGTCCGCGGCTGCCAGGAACAGGGCGGCTTAATCACCAAACAAGACTTGAGGAACTGGAAAGTCTATCAGGAAGAACCAGTCAGCACGAATTACAAAGGAATTGACGTGTACAAATTGACATGTTGGGTGCAAGGACCTGTGATGCTGCAAACGCTGAATATTTTGGAAAATTTTGATCTCAAATCCATGGGGTACAACAGCGCGAATTACATTCACACTTTGTACCAAGCGATGAATCTGGCTTACGCTGATCGGGATTTTTACTACGGCGATCCCTACTTTCCGCCCGAAGAGCCGCTTGCGGGACTGCTGTCAAAAAAATATGCTCAAGAAAGAGTAAAATTGATCGACACGGAGAAAAATGATCCGAATGTAAAACCCGGTGATCCTTATTTTTTCATGGGGGAAAAGAATCCTTTTCAAAATATTTTAAAAGACTGGTCGGAAATTCAGCGAAAAGGGCGGTCGCTCACGCCGGAAAAATTGGCAGAAGAATTTTTCCGCGGCACAACGTCGATTCAGGCTGCTGATGAAAATGGCTGGGTAGTTTCAGTGACACCGAGCGGCGGCTGGATTCCGGCGTGCATCGCCGGCAAGACCGGCGTGGGAATGAGCCAACGCATGCAGAGTTTTGTGCTTGACAAAAAAGAAAATCCGTTTAATGTTGTTGAACCGGGGAAAAGACCGCGCGCAACATTGACGCCGACAATCGCCATGAAAGACGGGAAACCATATTTGTCTTTCTCCATTCAGGGCGGCGACACGCAGGATCAGAATTGTCTGCAATTTTTTCTCGACATCGTCGAGTTCGGCATGACCGTGCAGGAAGCGTGTGAAGCGGCAAACATTGTGAGTTACCAGATGCACAGTTCTTTTGGCGCCCACGATAAATCACCAGGACGCCTGAGTTTGCGCCGCGATGTGCCACAGTGGGTGCAGTCAGAATTGAGAAAACGCGGCTATCAAATCAGATTACAGAGCAAAACTTCTGGACCCATGAACGCGATCTTTTTTGATTGGAAGCACGGCAGCTTCTGGGGCGGGTCCAGTAATTACGGCGAGGATTATGGGATTGCATGGTGAGAGGAAATTATTAGTCAAACATTTCGTTGTTCCTTTTTACGTTTCTCAAATTGGAGATTTGAAATGTTCAAAAAAATAACGTTAATTTTCGCATTGACGCTGCTTTTTCTTTTTTCCTGTCAAACGAATAATCAAACCTATGATTTAATTATTCGATCAGGAAAAATAGTCGACGGCGCCAAGAATCCTTTTTACTACGCTGACATCGGCATTCGCGGCGAGCGTATTGCTGCCATTGGAGATTTGTCTGACCGCAAGGCAAAAAAAATAATCGACGCCAAAAATCTCTACGTGACGCCCGGATTCATTGACGTGCACACGCACACCGATCGTCTGATTGACTCATTGACGCAGGTGAAAAATTATTTGCTGCAGGGCGTAACTACTGTTGTCGGCGGCAATTGCGGCGGAAGCAGATATCCGCTAAACAAGTTATTTGAAAAATTGGAAAAGAAAGGGATTGGGATTAATTTTGCTTCGCTTGTCGGACACAATACCATCCGCTCGCAGGTGATGGGCGCCGCTGATCGACAGCCCTCGCCGGAGGAACTGGAACAAATGAAAAAATTAGTGGACCAGGAAATGCGCGCTGGCGCCATTGGACTCAGCACTGGGCTGGCTTACGTTCCGGGCAGGTATTCGAAAACAAAAGAAATTATTGAACTTGCAAAAATGATTGCCCCCTATCGCGGCGTTTATACCAGCCATTTGCGCAATCAGGGCAAAGGAATAAAACGAGCAATCGAAGAAGCAATTCGAATTGGCAGGGAAGCCGGCGTGCGTGTTGAACTTTCTCACATCAAATTAGCCAATGACGCTGTCTGGGGACGCTACGAGTTCATCACTGATCCGGTGGAAAATGCGCGGAAAGAAGGGCGGGAAGTTTACATGGATCAATATCCGTACACAGCGACCAGTTCCGGTTTTAGCAGCAGTTTTCGCGGCTGGGTCGTCGCTGGCGGGACAAAGGCTTTCATCGACCGCATGAAAAATCCCGCGACTTACGAAAAAGCGAAACAGGGACTGATTCAAAGACGTTTTGTCTCGGCTCGCGGCATCAATAAATTGGAAAAAATTTACGTTGCTTACAACAAAAATCATCACGAATACGAAGGAAAAAATCTGGCGGAAATTTTGGCAATGCTGGGGAAAGACAAAACTGTTTCCAATGCAGCGGATCTGGTGATTCAGATGACCATGTACGATCATCCGCGAGGGATATTTTTTCAGATGGACGAAAAAGATGTTCAGGAAATAATGAAAAAACCTTACAACATGATTGCATCAGACGGAAAAATTGAAATTCCGGGGGTGGAAGTTCCCCACCCGCGGGCTTACGGTACGTTTCCGCGGATTATCGCCCGCTACGTCAGAGAAAAGAAAGTACTTTCTCTGACGGACGCCATCCGAAAAATGACCAGTTTGCCGGCGCAAGCTATGGGTTTTTATCAGCGGGGCTTGCTCAAACCTGGCTGTTTTGCCGATATTGTTATTTTTGATTTTGAAAAAATAAAAGACAATGCGACATTCCAGCAGCCGCATCAGTATCCTTCAGGCATAAGCTACATCATCGTCAATGGCAAGATTGCCGCGAGAGACGGCAAAATTGTGTTTGACAAGGCAGGTAAAATTTTGTACGGCAACGGAAAAAAATAGCAGAAAAAAAGGGACTCTCTGCGGGGAAAGAGTCCCTGAAGTGTCTCAGCTCAGTTTCTTGAGCGCTAACCTTCGCAATTGAAATTTTACCGATTCGTATCAACCAGAGTGATATGATTGCGGTTTCGCGTGACCGGCGGCTCAAAAATCGTCTGCAGCGCCAGGGCAATGGCGCCTTTCACGCCCGCCATTTGTTTCAATTCACCGGAGACAATGGTACTCGCTTTGAAAGGAATATCTTGCATGTGCTCATCGGCTTTGATGATAATTTTTTTCATGATGTAAGACGAGTATTCGATAACGAAACCGTTGATGACGATCAGGCTTGGATTTATAGTTTTCATCAATGTTGTGCAGAGTCCGGCGACGATTTCCGCATATTCATCAAGGACAGCGCGGACTTCAGCATTGCCTCTTTCAGCTAATTGCAAATAAATTTGTAATAATTCGTCGTCAGTTTTTGACTCGCCAATTTCAGCCGCGAGTTCCGGCGTCGCCTTTTTCAATTCCACTAATAAATTCGACTCGGCAAGCAAGTCTCCGAGAAATTTTTGGCCGTGGAAAAGTCGTTTTTCCTGATTGGCACACGAGATCAAACTTTCTGCTTCAAGAAAACCGATCTCGCCGGTATTGCCACTTTCGCCTCGGATGAGTTGATCGCGCATGATGATTCCGGCGCCGACGCCTTCGCCGATCCAGATGCAGACCAGATTTTGTACGCCTTTGCCGGCACCTATCAATTTTTCCCCGAGCGCAATCGTGTTGGCGTCATTTTCGAGAATAATCGGAATGGGGTAAATTTCATAAAATCTTTTCACTAGCGGAATATCAGCCCAGCCACTGAATTTGTTGATGGCGTGAAGTTGGCCGTTTTCATAATCGACAACACCGGGCACGCCGATACCAATACTCACGAGTTTATCTTTTTTGACTTTTGCCCGATGCATCACTGAGCTGATTTTTTTTCTCGTCATTTGAAGAAAATTGTCAAACCCAATGCCTGGCTCGTATTCAATTTGCCCCCTGGCTTTTATTTCAGATTCAATGTCCGCAAGCGCGATATTAGCGTAGCTCTGCTTGATTTCAATGCCGATCACGTAGCCCGCATCAGGATTGAGTTTCAACAAAATCGGGCGTTTACCGCCGCGCCGGGTGGATTTCCCTTTGCCAATTTCCAGAATGAACCCGGCGATATCCAGGCGATTGACAATTTCCGAAATGGCTACTTTGGAAATTTTGCTTTGTCGGGCAAGTTCGTTGCGAGAGATGGGGCCGTGATCGCGAATGAGGTTGAGTACTCGTTTTTCATTTAATTGTTTAATGAGTTGAATGTTCACTTTTTCTTTCATTTGATTGTCCCGATTTTAGCTTTCATCATGTTAATTCTATTGAACGGCGCTAAAAATGATGAATAGCGCTGCGATTCAATTCGGAAATAAAGCGAGTAAGCTTCTCTCACAACGGAAAAGTTGCAATTTTTTCAGAGAAAGCAAGGATGATGTTTCATCAAGAATTTCGGCTTGGTTTGTTCGGCTAACTAATTATTAAATATTAACGAAAATTATTTTAATAATCAAGAAAAATTTTAATATTTCTCAACGCAGCAAGCTGCGTAATTTCATCGCAAAGGCGCAAAGTTCACAAGAAAAAAACTGATTATTATGCTTGGCGTCCTTCGCGTCTTCGGGACAATAAAACTTTTGCCAAAAGAAACCGAAGCAAATTTTTGAACGCCCATTAAAAACACAAAGCACTATTTTAAAAAAAGCTTTGAATTTCAATGATTGTGTCATTATATTTAATTTTCAAGATACAGCAGACCCGAGTTCCTGAAAATATCTGACTTGCGGCGTCAAACGAAAAAAGAAAAGAGGAGAAAAAACATGCTTCGAAAAATAAACGGACGGACACTGGAGTTGATTCAGGGGGACATCACAGATATGGAAACAGATGCTATTGTCAACGCGGCGAATGCGCAATTAATTTTGGGGGGCGGCGTTGCCGGGGCGATTCGTCGCAAGGGCGGGCCTCGCATTCAGGAAGAATGCAACCAAATCGGCGGAACTTTTGTGGGCGGAGCGGTTATTACTTCCGGAGGGAATTTACCAGCAAAATATGTCATTCATGCGGTGGGACCGCGACTGGGCGAAGGCGATGAGGACAATAAATTGCGCAATGCGACAAAAAACAGTCTGCGTGTGGCGGATGAAAATAGACTCAAATCCATTGCTTTCCCGGCAATCAGCACCGGCATTTTCGGTTATCCACTCGACCGCTGCGCGAAAATCATGCTCGAAGAAACAATAACATATTTGCAAGGGGGCACAACTATTGAAAGAGTCGTTTTTTGTCTTTTTGAGAGCAAAGCCTATGCCATATTTCAGAGCGTGCTGACACAGATGACGACCATAGAATAAGAGGCATTTCATCCAAATTTAGAAAAAAATGTTAGGAATTTTCAGATTTTATTCTTATATTTTAGTTTTAAAACTAATTCAATTATTTAAATATCGATAAGGAGAGGTTCATGAGAAGAATTCTAATTATTGCTTTCTCTATTGCTATTCTTGTTGTTGCGTGCGGAGGCAACAATGGCGTCAAATTACAACCCGATACGCCGGAATATGCGTTGGCAAAGGCGTTGTCAGAGAAGGTCCCCTATTTTGATCCGGATAAGAATAACGTCCTGGTAAAATCCAAAAATTTTGAAATTCGCACGGGAGAATTTTTTACCGAACTAAAAGCAGGCATGGGCAACAATGCTGATCAACTGAAGAGCATACCGGTCGAGAAAATGAAAGACTATCTGAAGAGTATGGCGAAAAGATTTGGCGAGCAGAAACTGCTGTTAAGCTTGGCCGACAAAGCCGGCGTTCAGGTGACGGATGCTCAGATTGACAGTATTCTGCAAGCGCAATATGCCCGTGCCGGCGGCGAAGAAAAATTTAACAGCATGCTTGAAAGGCGAGGCCTTTCAATGGACTTTGTCCGCAATGACATTGCCAAAAATTTGAAAATCAACGCTTATTTGGACAAAATGTTAGAAAAAGAGATGCAGGTCACCGAGCAGGACATTGAGAACGAATACTCACAGGACAAGACGGCGACGGTGCAGCACATTTTGCTGCGCACGCAAGGCAAAAGCGATTCAGCGAAGCAGGAAATTCACAAAAAGATGGAAGGCATATTAGCAGAAGCAAAAGCCGGCAAAGATTTCGGTGAATTGGCGAAAAAATACAGCGAAGACCCGGGTTCAAAAGATCGCGGTGGTTTGTACAAAGACTTCGCGCGCGGACAAATGGTCGCCCCGTTTGACTCTGCGGCTTTTTCCGTGCCCGTCGGGGACATCAGCGGTATTGTCGAGACAAATTACGGCTATCATATTTTGAAAGTTTTGGATCGCAAAAAAGAGACAAAGTCGCTCGCTGAAGTCCACGATCAAATCGCGCAGAAAATCAAAACTGATCGACAACAACGGCTGATCCCGAAGTTGATCGAGAAACTGAAAAAAGACGCTGATTTCGAAATCGTCGAATTTTAACTTTCTTTGTTATTACGAAAAAAGCCTTCCGCTTTACCCAAGGGAAGGCTTTTTTTTGTTCCCGACTCAAGAGATTAATTAATGATATCCGTGCAAGGCGGGATAATTGTTCCTCTGGGAATAATAGTAATCCCATCGCGGATGTAGTAAAGCGGATCGTCTTTGTCCGCAGCTTTGTCCGTGGTGATAATTCGCACGCCGTCGCCGACGCGCACATTCTTGTCGATGATCGCCTTTTGTACGGTGCAATTTTTTCCGATTCCCAACGGCGGTGCGTTTTTCTGGATCATCTCCCTCGTTTTTAGCGTTGGTTCTTCTTGGTAAAAATCTGCCCCGGACATCACAACATCTTCTATGATTGAGCCTTCGTCAATAATACTCCTGGTGCCGATAATTGAGTTAGCGATTCGCGCGCCGTGAATTTGCGAGCCTTCTCCGATAATGCAGTCGCGAATTTCAGAGCGCGTAATTTGGCTGGGCGGCAAAGATCTGGTCCTGGTGTAAAAAGGCCAGCTTGCTTTGTACAAAGAAAAGGGTGGGTTGGGTTTTGCCAGCGACAGATTTGCTTCAAAATAGGATTTGATGGTGCCGATGTCTCGCCAGTAATCGACAAAGGGAAAGGTCGCCACGCGAAATTTCTTGATGGCGGCCGGGATGACTTCTTTGCCAAAATCTTCGTAATTGGTTTTTTCAATAAGCTCGATCAAAATGTCCGGGTTAAAAATGTAGATTCCCATGGAGGCGAGATATTTATCCTTTTGGTGGGGCATTTCGGCGTCGTAAAATAGTTTCTCCGGCGCAGAAAACTGACTGATCAATTGCGGATCTTCAGGCTTCTCGATGAATTTCTTGATGATCCCGTCGTCGTCAACTTTGAGCAGACCAAATTCCGGCGCTTGCTCGGCGGTAACTGGCGTGACGCAAACAGTAATGTCCGCCGTTTTTTTTCGATGGAATCTGAGCGCTTTTTGATAATCCATACGATACAAATGATCGCCGGACAAAATAATCATGTAATCAAATTTATAGTAAGTTGTGTGCCGAAGAGTCGCGCGAACCGCGTCGGCTGTTCCCTGAAACCATCGTTCACCGCGCGGAGTTTGCTCCGCCGCCAGGATATCAATAAAACCGTCAGTAAAAGTATCAAATTGGTAGGTTTGCATGATATGGCGATGCAGACTGGCGGAAAGAAACTGCGTGAGGACGTAGATCCGATTAATGCCTGAATTGATGCAATTGGAAATCGGAATGTCGATTAGCCGGTATTTTCCGGCGAAACTCACCGCTGGTTTCGCCCGTTCGCGCGTGAGCGGGAAAAGTCTTTTGCCCTGGCCGCCGCCAAGGATTACCGCGGTCACATTTTTCATCTTTGCGCTCCAATTGGTTATCTGCTCATCTCGAATACTTTTTAGAATGGACTGCTTCAACAACAAGATTTCATTTTTACCAAATTGAGAAATCAAATCAGCGCCTCGCCTCCTATGCCGCTGCTTGCAAGCGGAGTTGAAAGGTGCCCTTTACTCAAAATAATAGAATTCTGATAAATGTCAATAGAAAAATGCCGCCAAAGCAGAGTTTTTGTCGGATTAATTTCATTCATTCTGCGAAAAAGGCGAACAACTTTGCCAGACGAATCATGAATTACAAAATTCGTCCAGCAATTTTCAAAAAAATTAGCTTGTTCTTTATCTGGCATTATTGAGCTGAATTTACGGAACAATCTCTTCGCTAAACCAATCGCTATTAATTCATCACTTGCTTTTGCCAAAAAAGAAGCCGGAATTCAAAGTCCGATTATTTGAAGCCGAAGTTATTTTCTCATTCGATCAATTTAATTTTCATTCTACCGAACCAGCGAGAGCCCGGCGATGATCCCTGAAACAAATAGGGACTGTATCCGGTTTTTTGAAGAAATTGTTGGCGCAGTTTTTCTACTGATTCGAGAGCAGATTTTTTACTGAGCAGGGCAACCGTGCCGCCGCTGCCGCCGCCGGTGATTTTTGCGCCGAAAATTGCGCTGTTCGTTTCGGATTGCCGCGCCAGTTCGACGAGCAAGTCCGTGGCATCAGAGCCAAGGCCGCAAGCAGAATAGCCGGCGTGGGATTGGTACATGAGCTCTCCCAAAATATGCAGCGTTTTCTCACTCACTGGTTTTTCGATCAGGTTGGCAAAAGCCTTCACGCGAAAATTTTCATAAATCGGATGCTTCGTCGGATTGAGAACGGCGTAAGTGCGCCCGGGATTAACTTGAGTGACCGGGTCGGTGATGCCGCCGTATTTTTCAAGAAATTCGCTACCCTTAATTTCCGGCGGTAACTGTTGTGCAAGAAATTGCTCAAAAATAGAAGGAGACAAATTTGCGAGATAGCCGTGCCAGCGCGGGTCATTGATTCTGGTTTTTCCCTTTTCCGCACTAATTTTCAGCCCGGCAAGTTCTGCAATGATACGATAGCCCATGAAAGCGCCGACGCGGACAGAAGTGTAATCCGCTCCGGAAACAGAATGGCGCACGCCAGAATCCAGTCCGAAAAATTCGATTTCGTCCGGAATTTTGACAGGTGCTAATAATTGCGCCGGTTGGCAGAGCAGCGCCATCAATTCATTTTCCCTGCCGAAAACCGCCGTCATCTGATCCATCACGCCGCAGGGCGCGCCCACGATAAAATTTTCCACTTTTTGGCACAACAGGGCAATCTCTTCCGGCGTCAGGGAGAAATTGTACAGAGCAGCAATCGCTTCCATCGCTGCAACTTCCAGCGCTGCTGAGGAACTGACGCCTTTTCCCTCCGGGACATTGGAGCGAATGAGCAGCGTTGCGCCGTGTGGGAAATGAAAGTTTTTTTCTTGTGCCAGAACTAAAAACGCTCCGGCGACGTAGGCTGCCCATGACGTTTTTTCATTTTGTTGAAAAAATTGCTGCGCGTCTTCGTAAGCAATGGGAGTTTTTCCCTGAAAAAAATAATCCAAAGAAATTTCAAATTCAGCATCGTGCGCGGAATTCTTTCGATTCAAGCTGGTGATTCGGATTTGGCGATCCGAGCGCGCTTGAATGGCGCAAATCGTGGCTTCTCTGATGGGCATTTGCAAAACCAGCGCGCCGGAGTAATCGGCAATGCCGCCCATGACGTCGAGTCTGCCGGGCGCGCGCGTGATCGTAATCGGCTGGCTTGAATCAAAACCAAACGCTTTTCCTTGTGAAAGTGATACGCCGAAATCGGAGATGAATTTCTCCACATCTGGCAGCGCCTGAGTTTTTCCGGACAAAATTTTCATGGGTGGAGTTCCAAAAATATCAAATCAAATCACGTTTTTTTAAAATTCGCTGTAAAACTGGCTCGAGGGCGGCGCGGATTTTTTCATTGGCGTAGCCGATCCAGCACAAATTTTCGTCCACGTCCAGCTTTGTGCGCAGCGGCTGGCCGTATTCGTCGGTAATGACGACGCCTGCTTCCCGTGCGATGAGTTCCGTGCAAATATCGTACGGATGGCAACAAATTCCCAGCTCGAATCCCTGTTTCGCAAGAACTTTGTCCATCAAAGGCCTGATGTCTGCGTTGAAACGATCGTGGCCGGCGATGAGTTCGTAAATCTGGCCGCCGGTGGAAAGATATTGATCTTCGAAACAATGAGTTTTTCCTTTTTGGACAGGCCCCAGAACGGCACGAATCAGTTCCTCGTCAATTTCAGCCAGCACATCCCGCGCGCCGGGGAAAAAACGCGAGATCATGGCAAAACCGTGCGCAATTGTGTCCGCTGTCGATGGCTGTAGCGCAAGCGAAACGGATTTTTGGCTCAATCGGTCGTATCGTTCCGCTTGCACGCCTTGTCCTTTTTGCGCCCAGAGCACGTCGCACAGATGCTGCTTGACCAGCGGAATTTCCGTCTGCACTGCTAATTCGATGTCCTGCAAATTGGTATTCTCCCCTTTGTTTGGCGCCACGCCGGTGAGAATCCAGGCGCTGCGTTTCTGGTACATGATTTCCCGGGTGCCGTCGATGGGGTCGATGATAATTCGCCACTGGGCATCTTCTTCTTTGGCGCTGGCGGGAAGAACGACCTTCCCGTCTCCGATGCCTTCGGCAATGAGCACAATCGGCGCTTGCGCTGCAATTTTTTCCGAGAATAATTCCAGAATCAAATCCTCGCTAATGCGGTCGATGGCGTAAATCGTGTCGCTGGAAGATTCGTGATGAATTTGCGCCATCTGATCAATGGAAAGTTTTTCGCAGGATGCAATGATCTCATCTCTGATTTCAGCGTGAATTTGCAAAAGATGTGGGAGCAATGATTCGATTGTCAGCAAGAGGACTCCTTTTCTGTTTCTTGAAATCTGTTTTTGTCAATTTTGTAGCTTGTAATGAAGTGTCGGCAGTCGCTTCAATTCTTTTGCTTTTTCTTCGGGTGACGTGTCGCTGAGAAAATTCCCGCCGCCGATTTCCGGTCCTGCCAGATATTTCAGCAGATTGGGTTTGCGCAGCGGCGGGTGAAATTCAATGTGAAAATGAAAATTATCATATTTTTCCCCGTCCGTCGGCGCCTGATGCAATGCCATGACGTAAGGGAATGGCATTTGCCACAAATTGTCAAATTTGATGAGAATTTGCTGTAGGATGTCAGCGAGATCATTTAATTCGTCATTGGAAAGAGCGGCCAAATGAGGGTGCGTCTTTTTCGGCGCGACAAAAACCTCGTAAGCGTAGCGCGCGAAATAGGGCATGAAAGCGATCACCGTTTCGTTTTCGCAAATGATGCGTCTGCCATCTTCTTTTTCCGTTCTTAAAATATCCTGAAATAGAATTCTGCCAGTGTCAGCAAAATGCCGCTCGCACACCCGGGCTTCGGTCTCGATGTATTTGAAAATGAAATTTGTCGCGTAAATTTGACAATGCGGGTGCGGATTGGATACGCCGACGACTTCGCCCTTGTTTTCAAAAATGAGCACATGATTGATTTCAGGATGCGCGCCCAATTCGAGATATTGCTGCTGCCACACTTTCAGCAGCGTGATGATTTCCGAAGTTTCCAGTTCGGCGAGTGTCAAGTCGTGGCGCGGACTGTAGCAGACGACGCGTGCGATACCGCGCGCCGGTTTGCGTTTGTAAATGGAGTCGGTGAGTTCTGGCACATTTGGCGCATCAAAAGAAACGCAGGCATGGTCATTGTCAAAGACGAAAGTTTGCTTGTAGTCGGGATTTTGCTCGCCGCTCACGCGTATGTTTCCCGGGCAGAAATAACAGTTCGGATCGTACGGCGGTAGTTGAGTTTGCGGCTGACGAACGGTGTCTCCGATCCAGGGCCTGTCCTGTCGGTGCGCCGCCACAATGATCCATTCTTCCCTCAGCGGATGCCATCTCTGTTCCCAGACCATTTTTCAGCTCCGATTATTTTTGTGAAAAAAAATATTTTCAAGGGTAAGTCGCTGGCAAGCGATTATTTCTGATTTTTCCCCAAATACAAACGGGCAATTTTTTCCGCCACTTCATTCAGCATCGGCTTATTTCTATTCGTTAAAATAATTATGCTAAATCGGTCATCGGGAAAACGCTGGATGATTGTCGTGAAGCCGCATGTCTGCCCGGTGTGGTGAATGCGGCGATGTCCCAGAAATTTGTCAATGCGCCAGCCGAAACCGTAAATTGTCGGCGTGCCGTCGAGCAAAGTGTCAGGCGTGAAAGCGAATTTCAGAGATGCGGAAGACACAAGTGTCTCCGTGTACAGCGCCTGGTCCCATTTGTACAAATCGGGCACCGACGAGTAGATGCCTCCGTCTCCGAGTACGGCGCTGGTCAGACTCTGATCTTTGGGCACAAGTTCTCCGTTTTCCAGCGCATAACCGTAGGCGCGATTTTCGACCGTAGAGATTCCTTTTTCGTAGGCGACGGTATTTTTCATGCCAATTTTTAGGAAGATATTTTCCCGCAAAAAATCAGCAAAACGCTGCCCTGAAATTTTTTCGATGATCATCGCCAGCACAGCGTAGCCGGTGTTACTGTATTGATACTTCGTGCCTGGCGCAAAATATGTCGAGTCCTGCGCTTTCATCATTTCCAGCACATCGCGATCGAGAACTTGTTCTGTGGCAGAATCGGGAATGAGAGATTCGTAGTCAATTAAACCTGAGGTGTGATGAATAAGATTGTGAATGGTGATCTTTTTCCCGTAGTCGGGGAAGTCGGGAAAAATGTCCTGCAAAGTCTGTGTCTCGGACAATTTGCCCTGCTCCATGAGCATGAGAATGCACATCGCTGTGAACTGTTTTGTCACTGATGCGAGCCGAAAATTTGTTTCCGGCGTCACTGGAACTTGATTTTCGACGTCCGCCATGCCGTAAGTTTTCACTAAAATCGGTGCGCCGTTTTTGACGACCATCAGAGCGGCGCCAGGCGAATCGCTGCCGGAATACATCGCCATCCAGCGATTGATTTTTTCTTCCGGAGTTCTGGCGCAAAAAGAGAGAGAGAGAATTGACAATAGCAGGAAAATTTTCAGTAGCTTGTTCATTTGTTCTTTCCGTTGTTTTACCGAATAATTTTGCCAGAAATTGAGCCTCAAAAACTGCTGATTTGGATTTGTTCAATCTAAAAAAAATATATCCCCTGCACGCTGATTTTGGGACCGCTGAAGTTGTCTGTCGGACCTATGATTTGACTGAAAGTAACGTAATGATATTTGAATTCCACAGCGATGTTGAATTTGTAAATTCTAAAATCGAAGCCGGCGCCGACATTAAATCCCAGTCCCAATTCCGGATTTTGCAAATAGGAAAAATCCGGGTCGTCAAGAGTATGCTCGTTCCCTAAAAACCATCCAATGCCGTAAATAACGTAGGGAGAAAACCAGATGTCCGCAAGCATGGAATATTTCATGTCCATTGCGACCGAACTGATCTGCAGCAGGCTTTTGGATTTTTCGCCGTGATATTCCCAATAGCCGCCACTGAAACGGAGCGCAAAACTGCGCCACGGCTTCAGAATAACAATGCCGACGTAAGGATTTTGCCTGGCGGATTTCAGCGACGAAAGCTCAGCGTTGTCAGTGAGTCGCGAGGGGAGCCACTGTCCCATTTCCACACCAAATCCGATCGATGCCGATCCCCGCTTTTTCTGCGCGTGCGCACGATTGCCCCAAAATCCCGACAACATTGCCACGAATAAAAATAAGACAATGATTTTCTTTTTAATTTTATTTCTCTTTTTCATCTTTCAAAAAATAGCCGTTGAGCCTTATTCATTTTGCGGTTTGAATCCGAACGATTTCGATTTTGAGTCTCCCAAAATGCGAATTTCCCCGAAATTTGCCTCGTACTTTTTGATATTGTCTTCCAGCGCCCGAAGCAGTGATTTCGCGTGTTGTGGCGTCATAATGATGCGCGCGTACACTTTTGTCTTGGGAACCCCGGGCAACATGCGGGTAAAATCGATCACAAACTCTGCCGGCGAATGCGTGATCAACGCCAGATTTGAATAAATGCCTTCCGCTTCCTTTTCGCCTAATTCAATATTAATTTGTTGTTGTTTTTGTTGATTCATGGCAAACACCTCATTCTTTTATTTCAGTTAATATTTTGCGGTTCTGTTTTTTTTGCAATTAGCGATGGTATTACAAGAGAAGTTTTCGTTTTATTTAAAAAGATTTTTGCGTCTGCCTTTTCAAAGATTTCGAACTTTTAAAAGGGTTTACCGTCCCGTATTTTTGCGAGTTTGAATTTTAGCTTTTTCAGTGCAGTCTAATAATAAGAAATATTTAACTAATAGTCAATCAAAAACCCTCATTTGTAAATTTAAATTGCCCTGATGACTGAGAAAGTCTGAATTTTTATTGACATTGTGAAAATTTTAAATTAAATTAGAAATTCCACTTCACCAAAATAAAGGAAAGTTGAATGACCGACACAGAAAAAAAATTATTTTTAATTGACAGCATGGCGCTGATTTATCGCGCTTATTTTGCAATTGAGAGAAATCCGCTCATTACGACCCGCGGCGAAAATGTCGGGGCAGTGTATTTATTTTTAAAGTCACTCTTGAAAATTCTAGACGAACAGCGGCCTGATTTTTTAGCAGCAGTTTTCGACACGCCAGAGCCGACTTTTCGCCACAAGATGTTTCCGGAATACAAAGCCACTCGCGAAAAGATGCCCGACGAACTTGTCGATCAATTGCCGCGCATCCGGGAAATGCTCGATGTTTTGAACATTCCGCTGATCGAGGTGCCCGGTCTGGAAGCGGACGACGTCATGGGAATTCTCGCCAAAAAGGCGGAAAAAATGGGCATGGAGACATTTTTGGTCACCGGTGACAAGGATTTCATGCAGTTGGTTTCATCGAAAATAAAAATTTACAACCCGGGCCGTTCCGGTGTCGATGTGACCATTCTTGATCCGGATGGTGTTGTCAAAAAAGTGGGATTGAAACCGGAGCAGATTATCGATTATCTGGCACTGATGGGCGACCAGTCCGACAATGTACCCGGCGTCCCGAAAGTGGGGCCGGTGAATGCGTTGAAATTGCTGAAAAAGTATCACGATCTGGAACACATTTACTTGAACATCAGAGATGTCGAGCCCGAACATATCCGCCGTCAGTTGGAAAAATACAAAGAGCAGGCATATTTGTCAAAAATGCTCGTGACGATAGATGCCAATAAAAAAATCCCCTTTGATGTTAAAGATTTCCGGCTCAAAAAAGCTGATGAAAAAAAGGCATTTGCGTTGATGAAAGAGCTGGAATTTAATTCATTGCTGGATCGGTTTTCCTCGGCGATGAGAAAAAGACCTGTGCAAAAGTATGAAATTATTCGCACCAGCGCGGCACTGGAAAAATTGAAAAAAGATCTCGCTGCTTGCCAAAAATTTACGCTGGATCTGGAGACCACAGACGTTGATCCCATGAAAGCGGAGATTGTGGGACTTTCTTTCAGTTGGCAGGAAGGCGAGGCTTTTTACGTGCCGATTTTGCAGGGAGAAGGCGGAGCTACCGGAGATCTATTTCAGACTCAGGATTTTACCGGTTTCTCAAAAAAAGAAATACTTAAAAAATTGCAGCCGATTTTTCTTGACGAGAAAATAAATAAATGCGGTCAAAATATCAAATACGATTTGATTGTGCTCAAAAATGCCGGCGCGGAAGTCAGCGGCGTAGATTTTGACACCATGGTCGCCAGCTATCTCATCAATCCCTCGTTGCGGCAACACAATCTGGATGCGCTGTCGCTGCAGTATTTCAATTATAAAAAAGTGAGCACCAAAGAGCTCATCGGCAGCGGGAAAAAGCAAATCAGCATGGCGGAAGTGCCGCTGGACAAAATCGGATTTTACGCTTGCGAAGATGCCGATTTCACCCAAAGACTGCGCACGATGCTGGAACCGAAATTAACGGAATTGGGCTTGAAAGACCTGTTTGACAAAGTCGAACTGCCGCTGCTGTTCGTGCTCATGGAAATGGAAATGAACGGCGTGGCGCTCGACGTTCAGTTGTTGCAGCAGATGTCCGCGGAATTGGATGAGCTTTTAAATCAAATCGTGAAGAAGATTTATTCCATCGCCGGCCTGGAATTCAATATTAACTCGCCGAAGCAATTGTCCGAAGTTCTGTTTGAAAGACTCAACCTGCGCGTCGTGCGGCGCACAAAGACAGGCCCTTCCACGGACGTGGGCGTGCTCGAAGAATTGTCCAAAGAACACGAGCTTCCGCGCTACATTCTGGAATATCGCCAATTGTCCAAACTGAAATCCACTTACGTCGATGCGCTGCCTCGTTTGATTAATAAAAGAACCGGCAGAGTGCACACATCGTACAATCAGACCGTTGCAGCGACAGGGAGACTTTCGTCCAGCGATCCCAATTTGCAGAACATTCCCATTCGCACCGACTTGGGCAGAAAAATTCGCATGGCTTTTGTTCCCGGAGACAAGAATCACATTTTAGTGGACGCAGATTACTCGCAAATCGAGTTGCGAATTATGGCGCACCTTTCCGGCGACAAAAATTTAATCAAAGCATTTCAGGATGGTGCAGACATTCACCGTAGCACTGCGGCGACGGTTTTTAGTGTCCCGCCCGAGGAAGTCACCGAAGACATGCGCCGCCGCGCCAAGGAAGTGAATTTCGGCATCATGTACGGCATGGGCACCTATGGTCTGGCAAATCGGCTGAATATCTCCAACGAAGAAGCCGAGAACTTCATTCAGACCTATTTTGCCAGTTATCCGGGCATTCGAAAATTTATGGAAGAGAGCAAAGAACTGGCGCGCAAACAGGGCTTTGTAACCACGTTGCTCAATCGCCGGCGCTATTTGCCGGAAATTCACAGCGAGAATCGCCAGTTGCGCGAATTTGCCGAGAGAAATGCCATCAACACGCCCATTCAGGGCAGTGCCGCGGATCTCATTAAAGTTGCCATGATTCACATCTCGGAGCGGATCAAGAAAGAGAAACTGCAAACGAAAATGATCATGCAGGTGCACGACGAACTCGTTTTTGAAGTGCCGAAATCAGAATTGGACGCGGCGAAAGCGCTGATTAAAGAAGAAATGGAAAGCGCCATTGACTTGAACGTGCCCATCAAAGTGGATATCGGAGTAGGGGAGAACTGGCTGGAAGCGCACTGATCGCTTCCGCCAGCTCTGCGGTTTTTGCAAATCTTACCGTGAAATTTTAATATTCCCTGTGCGATTGAACGGCAGCGACAATTGCGGCATGACTTTCAGGGACGAAGTCAACGCTGCGTCTCCTTTGAGCTGGTAATTCAAACCGGATTTCCCGGTGAGCATGCTGTACACGGTGCGCCCGATTTCCACGAAATTCAGCGACAGAGGAATTTTGATGATGCTGCTGCCTTTTTGATTAATCTGCAGCGCCTCGGCGATCTGTCCCACGCCCCACTGTTTATTGTTCACCAAAAAATCATAATTCAATTTGTTGATGTTGAGCGAAAACGCGTTGGGGTTATCGACTTTGAGTTGCAGCTCCACTTTCGCCGATGAAAAATTGATTGATTTCAATTTTAGCGAAGATAGCTTGATCGAAGGAATTTTTGCCAGCGGCAATTGTCCTGTCTTTTGCACCGGGATGCGCGTTTTGCCCAAAATAGGCAGATCAAAAGTGAGCCCGGCGGCGATTTTGTAGCCGGCGTTGTCGCTGTTTTTCAGGGATTTGTAAGTGTCGTAAATTTTTTTGAAAGTCAACGACAGCGGAATTTGCAGTGTGCTTTGGCCATTGGCGCTGATCGTCGTTTGCTTTGCCTGATTGCCGGTGAGAAAGGATTGTCCGTTGAGCAAAAAATTGTAATCAAAACCCGCCAGCGTCGCCGCGACCGGGTTCGGGTTGGTGATGTTCAAATCTATTGCCAGATCCACTTTGTCGAACGTGATATTCGTCAATCTGACCTGTCCGACTTTCACTTGCGGCTTTTGTACGTTTGCCAATTGCTGCAAAGCTGCGCAGGAGAAAATTAGCGGCAACGAAATGAGCAGAATCAGCAATATGGTTTTTGTTTTCATTTGTGCGCCTTTCTGATTTTTTTATTAGAAAAAAGGATTATTTTCTTTCTCCTGCCCGACTGTCGTGTCCGGTCCGTGGCCCGGATGGATGATGCAGGAATCCGGCAGTGCAAAAATTTTGTTTTTCACCGATTTGATGAGTTGTTCGTAATTGCCACCGGGCAAGTCTGTTCTGCCGATCGATCCCCGAAAAATCAAATCGCCGACAAAAAGGTGGTTTTCTATTTGAAAAGTGACGTTGCCCGGCGAATGTCCCGGCGTGTGCAAAACTTTCACTGCTAATTTCCCAATTTTCAACTCACCGCCGTCGTGCAGAAAAGTATCCGCAGAAACATTTCCCGGTTCAGGCATGCCGAACATCATCGCTTGTGTTGAAGCGTTTTGGGCAAGAACCTGATCCGCCTCATGCAGCAGAACCGATACGTCCCATTTTTGTTTGAGCGTGTTAACGGCGGAGAGATGGTCAAAATGACCGTGAGTCAGAAGGATGAAATCCGGAATGAGGTTGTCATTTTCAACAGCAGCAAAAATTTTATCTGCCTCATCTCCCGGATCAATCACAGCGCAATGTCTACTGTCCTCGGGGGCAATAATGAAACAATTTACTTCGAGTGGTCCGACAACAATTTTTTTGAGAATCATACAACTCCGGGGTTAAGAAAATTTCATAGTTCTAATTTGCACGTTAACTTTCATCCCTGAAATAACTGCTTTTCTGCCAATCTTTTGCTTTGTCTTGCACGTGCTTCAAATAACAGCGACTTTTTTTGTCGCGCACGTCGTAAATGGCGTGCCGCAGGATCACCACGGGAATGCCGCCTTTCAGATACAAAGTGATTTCGTAGCGGGAAAAGTCCGCAATCACGCCGCGAAGGATTTCCCCTTCGAGCAGAGTGAAAAACAGCACTTCTTTGTCTTTCATCAACGGAAACAAAGATTTGTTTTTCACAAATTTTCGATCTTTGACGGTCAGAATCGGCTCCAGCATCTGCTTCTTGACGTGCTCGTTGTATTTGAGCAATTTTGAAATTTGCACCTGATGTTCGTGCAAATGTACAAATTTTATGTTATGCTTTGGCAGCAAAATTTCTTTGCCATTTTGAAGAGAAAGTTTTGCCTCGTAAGCCTGATTGTCAATTACCTTTGCTGTCAAAATTTGGTTGCTGTGAACGTGAAAATCATAGAGCGATTCATCAGCGAGTGCTTCTTTAAAAATACTTTTTTCGTAATTCTCAGCAAGATATTCTTTCAAGCCGATCAACTTGGGCACAGTGTTACTCCGATGTTCCTTTTTCCATCAAAATTTCCAATAATTTCAACGCACTTCTTTTGCCGCTGTCGCCGGTCTCTTCAGCGGGACCGACGCAGGACGGGCAGCCCGATTGACAGGGGCATTCGGCAATGAGTTGCTTTGCTGCCACGAGTAAATCGTCGTGCACGTAAAATAATTTTCGGCTGAATCCCACGCCGCCGGGATAGGCGTCGTAAATGTAAACCGTGGGGCGTTTGGAAAAAGTGGCGCGAATCATGGGAATCGTCCGCAAATCCGCCGGATCAGCCATGACGTAAAACGGCGCCACATTACCCAGCACATTTGCCAGAGCGCGCAGCGCGTAGCCCAGATCTTCTTCGGAAAGTTTCATTTTCTCCATTGCTGCTTCGTCCAATTCCAGCCAGTACGCCATCGTGTGCATTTCCAGTTCCGGCAGATGAATATGCCCCATACCGATATTTTCGTGGGTGTGAAATTTGATTTTTTTGTACGCCGTCGCTACAGTGGTGACGCTGACCTCACCGTAGGCTTTTTTCCCGCCGATCACTTCCTGTTCGTCAAAAACGTCCAGCACTTTCAAATTGGTCTCGGAATGGGCGTCGGTGTAGTGGTTGACTTCGACTTCGTGCACGTAAGCCTTACGCCTGTCCCAATCGAGTGTGTCCACGTGAAATTGCCGGCTCTCGTGGATGTAGATGGCATCCTCGTAAATCAACAGCGGAGCGCTGAAATAATCGACTTCGCCGATGACGCGCTCGTCGTGCGTAGTGTCGATAATGACAAAATTTTCCGGCGAAGCGCTGCGCAGGCTCACTTCCTGCGCCGGGTAAATTTCACTCATCCAGTGCCATTTTCCCTCTGTGTGGTGAAGCACGCCATTTTCCTCAAGATAGGCGAGAATGTCCTGCGTGGCGTCAACGCCAAATTGCTCGTCGTCTTCAAAAGGAAGTTCAAAAGCGGCGCATTTGAGATGACTCATGAGAATGACTAAATTATTAGGATCGACGATACCGGTTTCCGGAGATTTCTCGAAAAAATACTCCGGGTGATTGATGATGAACTGATCCAACGGCGCGCTGGAAGCGACGAGAATGGCGACGGAAGTTTCTGCGCGTCGGCCGGCGCGGCCTGCCTGTTGCCAGGAACTGATTATTGTCCCCGGGTAGCCAGCCATGATGCACACGGATAATTGACCGATGTCAATGCCTAACTCCAGCGCATTGGTGCTGACGACTCCCAAAATATCGCCTTGGCGAAGCCCCTGTTCGATATCGCGTCTTTCCAAAGGCAAGTACCCGCCGCGGTAGCCGCGAATGAGCTTGGGCGACTTTTTCATTTTGCGCATGATTTCTTTGAGATAAGTCACCAAAATTTCCACGCGCAGCCGGCTGCGGGCAAAAACGATCGTTTGAATCCCGCTGGAAAGAAATTTTGCCGCTAATTTTTGCGCCTCATTAATCACAGAACGCCGAATGCCCAGTTCCACATTCACGACCGGCGGGTTGTACATGATGAAATGTTTTTCTCCGCGCGGGGCTCCGTTGTTGTCGATCAGATCGATGTCAGTTTCCAAAATTTTCTCTGTCAGTTCTTTTGGATTGCCGATAGTCGCGGAGCAGCAAATGAATTGCGGGTTACTGCCGTAAAAATTGCAGATCCGCTTGAGACGGCGGATAATATTTGCCATGTGGCTGCCGAATACACCACGATAATGGTGTATTTCGTCAATTACAACATAATTTAGATTTTCGAATAATTTAATCCATTTTGTGTGATGCGGCAGAATTCCCTGGTGCAGCATGTCCGGATTGGTAATCACAATATGTCCGGCGGTACGAATTGCTTTTCTTGCTGAAGCAGGGGTGTCGCCGTCGAAAGTGTACGTTTTTATGTCTCGATCCAATGCGTGGGAGATTTCGTACAGTTCATTCAATTGGTCCTGCGACAACGCTTTCGTGGGAAACAAATAGAGCGCGCGCGATTCTTTATCTGAGATGAGTTGGTTGAGTACCGGAATATTGTAACACAGCGTTTTTCCCGATGCCGTGGGCGTAACAATCACCACATTTTTTCCCGCGAGAATATTTTCAATGGCGGATGCCTGGTGGCTGTACAATTTTTTTATCCCGCGATCTTGCAGAATTTTGACCAGGTCGGGATGAATGGCATCGGGAAATTCAGAGAAAACAGCGGGGCGCGCCGGAATTTTTTCCCAGTGCGTGACGTTAAGGTAGATGTCAGGATTATTTTTGACGACGTCGAGAATCTGGTCTATGGTCATGAAAATTTACGTCCTGATAGTGAACGGATTGAAATGAATTTAAAAAAAATGCAAACCTTTTTTGAAGGAAAGGAAAATAGTTCAACGCCTGAACATTAATAAAATTAAAATACATATTTTCCGCAAGATTGTCAAGAAGAATTTATTTGCAAAAAAGCCCAATTCCTTTTGAGAATCGGGCTTTGATTTCATCAATGGCTTTGAGAAGCAGCTTTTTTGGTTTGCTGCCTGGCTTTCATCGTCTTGAATTCGCTGACTAATTTTTGCATGTCCGGGTCAGCCGCGATTTTTTTGTCCAGGGTGACAACTTTTCCTGTGCGCTTGATTATTTCCTTTCTCTTGTTAAAATCGATCCGAATGTCGCCGATTTGCTGGCCTCGGTTGCCGCCCAAAATGGCCACAGAATTTCCGTATTTTTGAATTTCCGGTTTGTAAATCGGATCGTGGCAGCCAATGATGACGTCGATGCCGGGTACTGTCTCTGCGAGCATTTTCATTTGCGGGTAGCGGATGTGCGCCAGCGCAACGATGACGTCGCATTTGTCGCGGATTTCGGCAACAACTTTTTTCGCGGCTTCAATCGGGTCCGTCACCACGAGCTGCGGCTCTTTCTGGTCGACGACAATTTGCAGCCGCTTAAACACAACGCCGAAAATTCCAACGCGCAAATCTGGTGCATTTTTGCCGTTGATTTTCGCGCCTTTCAAAGTTTTAATAATGTACGGCTTGAAAAGGAGTTCTTGTCCGCCGGGTTGGTAAATGTTTGCAGAAACAAAAGGCAAATTGTACTTTTTCTGCATCGTGGTTAAAAATTCCACGCGCTGCCAGAAATCGCGCTCGCCGAGAGTAATGGCGTCACAGCCGATTCGCATCAGCGCTTTGAGCGTGTATTCCGCTTCCAGCCGATTATTTTCACCGCGTCTGCCGATAAAATCGCCGGCGTCAACGACGAGACGGAATTCGCTATCTTTCTCATGGGATTTGATGTATGCAGCCCGCCGGGCTACACCGCCGCTGCGTTTTCCGCCTCAGCCGCAGGGGGCCAGATTTCCTGTCAGATTGGTAGAACTGAAAATACGAAGCGAAAAGGCCTTTTTCGCTGGCTTTTTGTCTTTGGCCATAACAGAAAATGAAAACAATCCTGAGAAAACAAAAACTGCGGAAAGAAGAAAAAATCTTTTTGCTCGATCCATTTGTCTCTCCTGTTAAAAGTTTGAATTATTGCACACGATAATTCCGACTATTGAAATAGCGATACGAATTAATGACTTCAATATGCTCAACAATCTTTTGCTGCAAGAAATGGTTTTTGAACAAGGGCGTTAATTTTTACAGAAATTTAATTAACACTACTTGGCCAAATTATGAATATCAAGACTTATTATGTTATTTATGCAGTTAAACATCCCTCTAAATCCCCCTTCAAAGGTGGACTTTACTGGATCCCCCCCTTTGAAGGGGGGAAAGGGGGGATGTTTAGAATCAAACTGACTAAGCAAAGTTAAAAAGTACAAAATAAATTAATTAGATTCAAGAAAAAAATAGACAAAAAGCATTTCTCCTGATTATTGTCATTCCAGGCGTGATCATTCTAAAAAACAGGCGGCAAATTGACCGGACTACATTTATATTTGAGTTGCTGAAATGTGGCTCATTTACTCATTAAATTTAATATATTGGGCAACGGCAGAAAAAACGCTTGATTTTAAAAAAATTTTTCATTAATATATAAGACTTTTAATTTATGGAGGAATGTCCTGCAAACGATGGTATGGAAAAAACTACACACGATCATTGAGTCTCATCCGGATAAAGAGGCGCTTGTATTTCAAAATCATCGCATTTCTTATCGCGCGTTGGGAGAAATCATCAATCGACTGGCAAATGGATTGAGAAAAGCGGGTATTGAGAAAGGCGACCGCGTGGCTTTGATACTGCCAAATGTGCCTCATTTCGTTTTCAGTTACTATGCCGCGCTTCAGATCGGGGCGCAGATTATTCCGCTAAATTATCTCATGGAATTGGATGATTTAAATCAGGTGCTGAATAAAGCCGACCCCAAAGCGGTAATATTTTGGGGAAAATTTCGCAATTTGCTGAGTTCGTATTTTTCCAATGAGAATGATTCTCTGGTTCGCATCGTGCTGGGGAAGAAATTGAACGGCGAGGAATTGTCGCTGACGCACTTGATCGCCTCAGCAGATGAACATTTTCAAGCCGAAGAAATTTCGCCGCACGAAATCGGCGCGATTCAATTCACCGCTGGAACGAGCGCATCGCCTCAGGGCGCGCTGTTATCGCATTCTTCGCTAACGGAAAGTTGTCGGGGCATTACAAAATTTTTCAGATTTTCCGATTCGGATGTATTCCTGGCAGTGTTGCCGCTTGCCTTTGGGGTCTCTCAAAGCGCGGTGATGAATGCCGCTCTGAACAAAGGAGCGACGCTCGTTTTAATGCCCAAATTGGATATTGAATCGATCATTCGCATGATATCGGAAGAGCGAGTAACGACGGTCGTCGGATCGCCTCGATTATTTCAGAAAATAGCCGAATTGGAAACGCCGATTGAAGGTCAAAAACTGAAGATTTGTCTGTCGGTGAATAATTTCTTGAGCGAATCAATTCGGGAAGCTTTTGAACAAAAAATTGGCGTTCATTTGTTAAATGCATATTCGGTCACTGAAGCCGGCGGCATTGTTGCAGCCATGCATCCGTCATCTTTTAATCCGAGAAATTCTATGGGGATGGTTTTGCCGCACGTGGAAATTCAACTTTTTCAGGATGGCGGTGAGCTATTGCCTGTCGGCGAACGAGGCGAACTGCTCATTCGCGGCGCCAGTTTGTTCTCCGGTTATTTCCAAAACGATGAATTGACGGCAAATCGTTTGCGCGATGGATGGTTCCATAGCGGAGATATCGGCAAGAAGGATGTAGATGCGTTCATTTATTTTATTGACCGCAAGTGTGACACGATTTTGAAAAGCGGCTTTCAAATTTTAGCCAGGGATGTGGAAACCATTCTACGGACGCATCCAAGAGTTAAAGAAGTCGCAGTAATCCCGGTGCCACATCCAAAATTCAAGCAGGATGTTAAAGCGTACATTGTGACAAAGGGTAATAGCTTGACACAAACGGAGGTTCTTGAATTTTGCAAGCAAAAATTTCCTATGTACATGTGTCCTTCTCTGATCGAGTTCCGCAGCCAATTGCCGAGAACGAGAATGGGGAAGATTTCCAAAAGAAAACTAAAAAATGAAGTTTGGCTTTAATATACAATCACTGCTAATCGAAGGAGGCTTTTCGTGAAAGAGTATTCAATTGACAAGATTCGTAACGTTGTATTTGTGTCACACGGAGATACTGGCAAGACGACTCTCGCTGAAGCGATGCTGTTTTCTGCGGGAGAGACAAATCGTTTTGGTAGTGTGGAAGACGGAACTACTACATCCGATTATAGCAATGATGAGATAGAGCGAAAGATTTCTATTTCAACATCTCTAATGCATCTTGAGTGGAAAAGTCATAAAATCAACTTGCTGGATACGCCCGGCTATTTTGATTTTATCGGTGAAGTTAAATGCGGCGTTCGGCCGGCTGATCTGGCGGTCGTGTTGCTGAATGGCGTGGCCGGCGTCGAAGTTGGCGCTGATATTGCATGGGAAATTTTGGATGAATACGGAACGGCGAGAATATTTTTCATAAATCATATGGATAAGGAACATGCAAATTTTGATAATGTTCTCAAAGATGTGCGTGACGCTTATGGTAATGGTGTTGTGGCGCTAAATTTTCCCGTCAACCAGGGCGAGCAATTTGACAGCGTGATAGACGTATTGCGAATGAAAAAAATTACTTTTGCGGCCGACGAAAGCGGCAAATATACCGTTGACGATATTCCCGACGATTTAAAAGAAAAAGCTCAGCAATTGCGAACCGAATTTATCGAAAAGGTGGCTGAATGTGATGATGAGATTTTGGAAAAATATTTTGAAAGCGGGGAATTGACGCCGGAAGATATTGTCAACGGAATTAAGATCGGGTTGATGAAAAAAACGATATTTCCCTTGTTGTGCGGCGCGGCGAAAAAGAATGTGGGCGTCCATCTGTTGTCGGATTTCATCGCGGAATACGGACTTTCGCCGGCGGATTTGTCTCCGTACGTCGCAGAAGAAAACGGCGAAGAAATAAAAATCGAGGCAGATGCAGCGGCGGACTTTTCCGGATTTGCATTCAAAACGTTGTCGGAAATGCATGTGGGAGAGCTGTCTCTGGTGCGCGTCTATTCGGGCGCTTTAAAACAGGGCGATGAAGTATTAAATTCGACACGGGGGAATTCAGAAAAGATAGGTCAAATTTACTCATTGAACGGCAAGACTCGAAAGGAGATTGGCGTCCTCACGGCCGGCGATATTGGCGCACTGGTGAAATTAAAAGGGACACACACCAACGATAGCCTGTGCAGCAAAAAACGGAAAATTAAATTTAAACAAATTGAGTTTCCGACGCCGGTAACTGAAGTGGCGGTAAAGCCGAAAAGTAAAGGCGATGAAGATAAAATATCCAGCGGTTTGCAGACGCTGAATGAAATCGATCCCAGCTTCAAGGTGAGAATAGATTCGGAGTTGCATCAGACGGTCATTTCCGGCCAGGGAGAAGTGCATTTAGCGGTTATTTTGCAGCGTTTGAAAGAGCGCTATGGTGTGGATGTGGAGCGCAAAAAACCGAAAATTCCTTATCGCGAGACGATTACGACCAAGGCCGACGAAAAATATCGCCACAAAAAACAGTCCGGCGGCGCAGGGCAGTTTGCCGAAGTCTGGATGCGCATCGAGCCGTTGGAACGCGGGCAGGGCTTTGAATTCGCCAGCAAGGTCGTCGGTGGCGCGATTTCTTCGGTTTTCATCCCTTCCATCGAAAAAGGCGTGCGGCAGGTTTTGATCGAAGGCGCGGTCGCCGGTTACAAAATTGTTGACGTGAAGGCGATTGTTTACGACGGCAAAGAGCATCCGGTGGATTCTAAAGACATCGCTTTCCAGATCGCCGGTCGTGAGGTTTTCAAAATGGCGGTGAAAAATGCCAAGCCGATTTTGCTTGAACCAATTTACACCGTTGAAGTGAAATGCCCCGAAGAAAACATGGGCGACATCATGGGCGATATTTCCACTCGCCGCGGTAAAATTTTGGGAATGGAATCGGCAGGACGGCTTCAAGTTGTGAAGGCGCTGATTCCGTTGGCTGAATTGCACGATTATTCGACGGCGCTGCGTTCCATGACCCAGGGACGCGCCAAGTATTCGCGCGAGTTTTCTCACTACGATCCGGTGCCGAAAGATGTCGAGGCAAAAGTGATCGCAGAATCTCAACAAGAAGAAGAATAAAATTTATCAGGTTGAAAAATCAAGGGTGCGTTTCGTTTTTGAACGTGCCCTTTTCTTTTTAACATTTGGAGGTTTGCATGAAAAAGCTCTGGGCGCCGTGGCGCATTGAATATATTGAAATGCCAAAAGAAGACGGCAGCGAGTGCATTTTTTGTGAGAAACCAGCGCAACAGCGCGATGAGGAAAATTTGATCCTTTACCGAGGGAAGACCTGCTTCATAATTTTTAATCGGTTTCCCTACAATAACGGCCATCTGATGATCGTGCCGTTCAAACACACCAGCGATCTGAACGATTTGTCAGCGGAAGAAAAATTGGAATTGATGAATTTGCTGATCGCGAGTCAGCGCGCGCTGTCCGAACTCATGTCGCCGCAGGGGTTCAATATCGGGATGAATCTGGGTCTCGTCGCCGGCGCCGGCGTGAAAGACCATCTCCATTTTCACATCGTTCCGCGCTGGAACGGCGACACAAATTTCATGCCTGTGCTCGCTGAAACCAAGGTGATTTCCGAAGGGCTGGAACAGACATATCGCAAGCTGAAGCCCGTTTTTGAGCGGCTCGTCGGAAAATACAAATAAATTTATTTTTCAAATGGAGATCGTGTTTTCACGTGAAATTCGGTTTTTCTATCCGACGATGCGGACATTCACCGCCCGGTCGCCTTTCATGTCTGATTTGACGTCAAAAGCCACGCGTTGATTTTCGCGCAAGCGTTTGTCTTTCACCGTGATGTCCAGACCGCTGACATGCACGAACAGTTCGTCGTCGTCTTCAGTGACAATAAAACCAAAACCGCGATTTGAATCCCACATTTTTACGTAGCCGTATTGCATGGTTCCCTCCGTAAAAAATTAATTGTGACGAAATTAGAAATTTTCTCTGATATATTCCACGGCATTCAGAAAAATTTTTTCCCCGTCAGCTTCTTTTTTCAGACCTTCTCTTGTCCAACGCGGATGCTGCGTGGGATGAAAATGGCGCTCCGGATGGGGCATGAGTCCGAAAATTCTGCCGCTGGGGTCGCAAATGCCGGCGATGTCGTCGATCGAGCCGTTGGGATTCCAGGGATAGTCCGCTTTGGAACCGTTCGGCGCAATGTAGCGAAAAACGATCTGGTCGTTCTGTTTCAGCCGTTCCAGTACTTCTGCATTTCGCGGGATAAATTTGCCTTCACCGTGGGCGATCGGGAAATAGACCGACTCGCTCATTCCTCTGGTAAAAACGCATTTTTCGCTGGCGGGTTGCAAATAAATCCAGCGATCTTCGAATTTCCCGGAGTCGTTGTGTGTCAGCGTGACTTGCTGCACGTCATTTTCCAGATCAACATCCGGCAAAAGTCCGGCTTTTACCAGCACCTGAAATCCGTTGCAAATGCCGAGAATAAGTTTCCCCTCATCAACAAATTGGCTCATCTGTTTTTTGATTTTGAATTTGAATTCATTGGCCAGAATTTTTCCTGCTGCGATGTCATCGCCGTAGGTGAAACCGCCGGGAATTGCCAAAATATGATAGTCCCGTAAAGATACTTTTTGGTTTACAATTTGATTAATGTGCACCAGATTCACTTCCGCGCCGACGCTACGAAAAGCGTGAACTGTTTCGTAGTCGCAGTTGGAACCTGCGGTACGGATGACAATTGTTTTTGTCTTTTTCATGTCAAAAATAATCCTTCGGATGTTTGGATTCACCAGCGCAGTGGCTTTTGCCAGGCTTCTTTCAATTCATTAATGTTTTCGTCGAGAATGATTTTGCCGTTCAAGCCCGTTGCCTGCAAGTGGCTTTCTGATGACACAATGCCAATTTGGGTGTGGGGGACATTTTGCAAAATTTGTTCAACTGTTTCCTCGTTTTCCGGCGTAATTTCTGCGACAAAGCGGCTGTTAGATTCGGAGAAAAGCAATTTGTCGTCTCGGGTCAAATGGTCAGAGCTGGGTATTTTTGCCAGATCAATTTTCGCGCCCAGCCCGCCGGCGAAACACATTTCCGCAAGCGCCACGCCGATGCCGCCTTCGGAACAGTCGTGGCATGAACGCAGCAACCTTTGATTCGTCGCATTGCTTATTGCCGTAAAAATTTTCTTTGCTTCGGCAGCATCAACCGCCGGGACATTTCCGCTTTGCAGACCCAACATTTCTAAATAATGCGAACCGCCCAATTCATCTCTGGTGTCGCCGATGACGTAAATCAAATTTCCGGCCTCTTTCAAATCCATGGAAATAGTTTTCGTGACGTCGTCCATGATGCCAATGGCAGAGATGAGCAGCGTCGGCGGAATAGAAATAGAGGTATCTCCGACCTGATACTCGTTGTTCAGACTGTCTTTCCCGGAAACAAAGGGCGTGCCATAAATTTTCGCGACATCGTAGCACGCCTTTGCCGCGAGCACGAGACTGCCAAGCCGATCCGGCTTGTCCGTGTTTCCCCAGCAAAAATTATCCAGCAGCGCAATTCTTTCCAGTGACCCGCCTACAGCGATGATTTGTCTGATCGCTTCGTCGATGGCGGCGGCTGCCATGGCGTAGGGAGCGATGAGTCCGTATTTGGGATTTGCGCCGTTGGAAATGACGATGCCGCGCATGGAATCCAGCACAGGTCTGAGGACAGCGGCGTCGCCAGGGCCGTCATTCTCGATGCCGACGAGCGGCTTGAGCACGCTGCCGCCCTGCACTTCATGGTCGTACTGGCGAATCACCCATTCCTTGCTGCACACGTTCCACGCTGAAAGAATTTGCTTTAAAATTTTTCCCGGATTTTCTGGTTGAGAAAATTGGGGTTCGCAAATGTCAGGCTTTTGCCACACTGCTTTGCGTGTGATTTGCGGAACGCCGTGGTGCAAAAATTGCATCTCCAGGTCGGCCACTTCGTGCCCCTGATAGCGCAGTTGCAGCCTGTGGGTGTCAGTCACTTTGCCGATGACGGTGGCTTCCACATTTTCCGCGGAAAAAATTTCCAGAATTTCCCGCTCGTTTTCCGGCGGAACGATAATTACCATGCGCTCCTGCGCTTCGGAAATCCAGATTTCGGTGTAGCTCAAACCTTCGTATTTGAGCGGCACTTTTTCAAGGTCAACTGTAGCGCCGTGTTCCTCACAAATTTCTCCCACGGCCGAGGACAAGCCTCCGGCGCCGCAATCGGTGATTGCAGTGTACAGTTTTCGGTCCCGCGCTTGCAGCAAAGTATCGACCATTTTTTTTTCAGTGATCGGATTGCCGATTTGCACGGCGCCGCTGGAAACAGTTTCCGATTCAGTGGTGAGTTCGCCCGATGAAAAAGTCGCGCCATGAATCCCGTCGCGCCCTGTTTTGCCGCCAACGACGATGATCAGGTCGCCTGGCTTCACTTTTTTCTCAGTGGAATTTTTGGGCATGATGCCCACATTTCCGCAAAAAACAAGCGGATTGCCCACGTAACGCTCATCAAAAAAAATCGAGCCATTGACAGTGGGAATGCCCATGCGATTGCCGTAATCCCGAACGCCGGCGTGCACGCCGCTAAAAATTCGCTTGGGGTGTAGCGTTCCCGGCGGCAGTTTTTCTCTGGGAAAATCTGGCGGAGCAAAACAAAAAATATCTGTGTTGGCGATGGGCTTGGCGCCGAGACCGGTGCCGAGCGGATCGCGAATCACGCCGCCGATGCCGGTATTGGCGCCACCGTACGGCTCCAGCGCGGACGGATGATTGTGCGTTTCCACTTTGAAGCAAACATCGTGTTCGTCGTCAAATTCAATCACGCCGGAATTGTCCTTGAAAACGGAAATGCACCACGGTTTGTCCAGTTCCCGGGTCACGCGCATGACCGTGGATTTGAGCAGGTTGTCGATTATTTGACCGTTAAATTCGATTTTCCCGCGAAAAGTTTTGTGCACGCAATGTTCAGACCAGGTCTGCGCCAGCGTTTCCAGTTCCACGTCAGTGGGATTTCTGTCCATTTGTCGAAAATAGGCTTGGATCGTTTTCATTTCAATCAAATTGAGAAAAAGCTGGCCTTCTGTGCTGATTTGCTCCAATTCAACGTCTGAGGCGTCCAGCAATTGAATTTCTTTGCGCTGAAAATGATAGGGAGGAGACGGCGCAAAAATTTCTTCGTTTGGCAGCACGACGTGTTGGATGAGTTTGTTCATTAGAATTTTTTCGAGAATGATATTTTTCTCATTTTCAGAGAGAGAGCCTTCGATGTGATACTTTTTTGCTGTTTTAACGCGTGACACCGTATTGATGCCCAGGTCGCGAATGCCTTTGAGCGTGCTTTCCTCGACCGGGTCCATCACGCCGACGGTGTACGTGATTTCCGCCTCCCAGACATTATTTGCGGCGGCGTGAAGCGGCGCATTGACGGCGAAGTGTTGCGTGATTTGGTCGGTCAAGAGCGACTTGCATATTTTGTTGATTTGTGAATCGGACAACTCTCCGAGCAGGTAATAAATCTCAAAGCTTCTCACTGAAGCGACATTTGTGATTTCGAGATTTTTCATATTGGCGCGAATATTTTCGCCATTCACATCGGTAAATTGTGGCTTAATGCCAACTTCAATTTTCGTAACCAACGGAGTCCTCTTTTTTTCGACAGATTGGATGAATGAGTTCATTCTGAAAAGGGAAAAAATTTGCTATTTACAAAACCAGAGCGAGATGATCGCTATTGATTCTGTTGACGTTACAACTTACTATTTTTTGACATTTTTGAAAATACCAGATTATTAAACTAAAGTCACGACTTGTTCTGGAAAAGCAGCGATTTCGTTTGTCAGTAATAATAAGCATTTCTTTGATAAAATGCAATAAAAAACCTGAACCGATTGGCTCAGGTTTTTCAAAAATAAAAAGGATATTGATGGGCATTATGCGTTGACTTTAAACAAAAGTAAGGTTTTTTTCAGCGTGGGAAAAGCGTTGTTCCAACGGCGCCGTGAATTTTTTTGCTAGAGTTCAGCGGCGGGATGTCCGATACGGGAATAAAATCCGGACGAGCTTTCTTTGCCGCGGTAATTTCCAGTTTTCCACTCAATTCCTTTCTGACTTCGCCGTCGAACGTTCCCTCGGCGGATATGCGGAAAAATGCCAAAATAGAGGGGAGAATGTCCACGATGTTGATTTGCCTCAGGCTTTTAGCAGCAGCGTACTCAGGCGATTTCATTAAAAAAATGCCCGAGTCGTCGCGCTGAGCAAAAATCGGATTCTCATCATTTGCCGAGCCAATGCACAATCTCGATGTACGTTTTTGCGGATGCAAATAGTAGCGATTTTTGCGTGGAACGAGGATCACATCCGGAGCGTTTTGGGCGTATTCACCGCTGAAAATGTCTTCTCGTCGATACAGATCTTCAAAAACATATTCAAAGGTATAGGGGTCTTTCATGTGATAGAGCTCGCTGATGATCTGGTTTTGCAATTGTTTGTATTCTTTCCCGGAGTCGACTATTCCGAATGGCTCTCGCCCTTTCACATTCAGTTGAATACCTTGCAAATTATTGGAAATAAAAAAGGCTTTTGATTTGTTCCAGATGATGTTCAGATATTCAGTGTGAAAAAGCTTTTTTACCGATCTCGGAACCGCTTTGTTGAGAACCTCGCTCACGTTATTAGGTAGAACCGAGCGAATATTGTTTTTCGTGATGCCGGATTTTGCCAGCAAGCCGGGAATAATTCGACCGTTGCCGTTGGAGTGAGCTGAAAAATATTCGTCGATGTCGGAAATAAAATTTTTTTCGGTGGAGATTTTTCGTTGCTGCAAGCCTTTTTCCCAGAGCCATTCATTAACGAAAAGCTTTTTGTTGATCGGCGAGTAGCCAAAATTTGAAAAAATAATGACTGATACATCATCTGATAAAATTTTGTCGAGACTACCAAGCAGAGAGTCAAGCTCCAGATACACTCGTTCTATTTTATCGCAATCATTCCAATAGAGCGGCTGAATGCGATCAAGGACATTTGATGTGAAAAGCGCCAAATCCCATTCCCGGTTGATCAAGAGATCTCGGAATACAGTAAATTGTCTTTTTACCGTGTCGATTGCTGTCCTGAAATAATCCTTGTCGTTTTTTTTCCTTTTCGGCTCAACTTCAGGCACATAACCCTGTCTTTGCAATTGATTATTCAGCGAGTCCGGATAGGCAAGACTTTCCCCCTCCGGCGTCAAAAATCCGCTGACAAGCACGCCGTTGACCGGCTCAGGAGCTTGCAAAATGGGCACGTTGAACAGAATTGTTTTTAAACCAGCCTGATCGGCATAGTTCCACAGGACTTTTGACTTAATCGATTCGCGCGTCGTCAAAGTCGGTAATTTTGCGTCTGCCCGATAATCGAGGAAATCAAATACATTATGTTTGCCCGGATTTTTGCCGGAGAAAAAAGACGCCCACGTACTGGCGCGATTGATCGGATAAGTGGATTTCAGGCTGCCATGCAAGCCCAGCGCATAGAGACGAGAAAAAAACGGCAATTTTTTTTGCTCGATTAGCGGTTTTAGTTGCGTAAAAGTTGCGCCTTCAAGGCCGATCAGAAGTAGCTTTTTTTGTTGCTGTCTATTTTGCATCTACCCCCCAGTTGCTTGCTGACGGAAAAAATCGATACGTCCTCAGTTGAATTTCACTTTGACTTGTTTTATTCGACACGAGCATTCTCAATTTCATTTGTCCGTTAACTTGCTGGTCTTTGCTCTACTCTGGAAAATTTATAATAGTCAGAATAGACCAAATTTAGTTTGTTGCTGTTTTTTAATTGGTTGAATGAAGTAAATTTCCCACCGGTGTCAAGTTCCAGAAGCCTAATTATTTTTTCCGCCCGAGCCGGCTTGTTTCTTGAACTAAATACAATATGCTTAAAATAAAGCTGTCCGTCGCCTGTTTGTGTCTTTACGCCGTCTTTCGACATACTGACGATTTCGCCGGGTTCAAGGACTTTTTTTGAGTTTTCTGCAATTGTCCAGGCTGGCGCCACAATTTCAATGGGATATTGGCCAAGATAAACAAAGGTCGTGGCCGGCCGGACGTCGGGGAAATCTAATGCATGAATGAGACGCCTGATTTTTTCAGCGGGCTCGGACCAATTAATTAAGCATTGATTCGGATAACCTGCCGCGTGGAAAGTAGCTTTATTGTGATTTTGTCGGATACGAGGAGCTGTTCCCGAAATAATTTTTGGAAAATACTTATTGAATAGCTTGATGCCCATTTGTGTAAGGCGATTATAAATAGTAAATGAAGTATCTTCTTTGCTGATGGGAGTCGTGTCTTGGGCAATAATGTCTCCGGCATGAATTTTTTCATCGACCCAGTGAATGGTGACGCCGGCTTCGTCGTCTTCGAACACCGACCAGACGAAAGGTAAATCTCCGCGATGACGCGGCAATTTTGAAAAATGAACGTTTATCGTCCCGATTTTAGGAAGCGCCAGCAGGGACGGGTCCAGAAAATGATTGTATTCAGCAGTGATGATGAGGTCAGGTCTTTCCATGCTGTGAATGTCTTGTAAAAATTCCGAACTATGCGGTGAAATTGGTTGAATAACCCGCAGTCCCTTGGCAAGAGCGACGCGCGTGAGGGAAGCATTCCAACCATTGGGTTCCAGTACCGCACCGTTATCGCTCCATTGGCTAACGACCAAAGGGATACTGACGTTTTTCATGCGAAATAAATAGCGCAAAATTTTACAGCCGATTAAGTTTCCTCCCATTAAAATTATTTTGAGCTTGGATTTTGAGCACATGCTTGCTTCCTTTCTTATTGACAGGAATGGCTGTATTATTGACAAGACTTTTTAGAATGCGTTGACCATAATGAAGAGAAAACCAATTGCGATCCATTTTAGATATACCAATGTTTTTACAGGCAAAGGGAGATATTTGCAGAAAAGAAATTCAGAAAATTAACAATATGCTGTGTTCAAGCAGGCGAGTGGGTGAATATATTGAAAAATCGGCCAATGAGATGAAATATGAAGCGTCATCTGTTTTTATGAAGCATTATTTCGCTGTTGATTTGTCTGAGCAAGTCATTTATTTCGTGCCGGAACATCGCCAGCGTGGTGTGGCTGATGATTTTCATTTCTTTCAGTTGCGGAATTGTCAGCAGCGACGAAAATAGCGAACGCCGCGAGCGTTTCAGCGCCGCTAAAATGAGACCTTTTTCCGCTTCCAGGTTGTCGTCAATGTTGTCGTAGCCGGCGCGGATGAGCTTACTCATGCACTCGAAAAGTCCTGTTTGAAAAGTCACCAACGGATGCTCGCGATAAGCCACGTCCACGTGACGGAAAATTTTCAACATGCGCAAAATAAGCTGGTAGACTTGCTGAAAAAGCGGGTGTGAGGCTTCCATGAAATAATGATCGGACTCATCTGATGACCAGTCGCTGTATTGCTGCTCTAAAATTTCATCAATAGAAAAATCTTCTTCATCTTCCTCGTCTTCGTCAAAATCCAGATCCTTTTCGTCGGGGAGGTCGTAGCCCATTTCCTCGAATGCCTTGCGCAATCCTTCTTCGGAATAGCCGTATTTGTCCATCAACTCTTCGAGGCGGCGTTTCTGTTCATCTTCTTTTTGAAAAAATTCTTCCCAGCGCGCTTCGTCCCATTCTTCTTCAGGGAGATTATCGTCAAAATCGTCAAAGTTGTCAAAATCATCGAAGTCATCGAAATCGTCGAAGTCATCAAAATAAGGCATTACTACGGTCCCTCGTCATTCTACTCAAATTGTACTTTTTGAATATACAAGATTATGAAATATAATGCAAGAAAAATGTTATTTTTTTTTGAAACAATCCAAACACAGCCGATGAAATTTGGAGGGAGAGAATTATTTTCACAACCATCCGTCAAAAAAATTTGACATTGGGGAATAATTTTATTAAATTTGTTGTCTAAAAAGTAAAAACAGGAGAAATGAAAATTTGACCGATGCTGCTTTGCTGGAAAAAATTCGTGCCGGTGATGAAGAAGCTTTCCGCGAGGTGGTCAAAAAATACGAGCCGCGCGTGGCAGCGATAGTGATTCGTATGCTCGGAAACAGTCCGGAAGCAGACGATGTCGGACAGGAGACGTTCATTCGATTTTTCAATGCTGCAAATCAATTCCGCGGCGATGCCTCCATTGCGACGTACCTGACGCGGATCGCCATGAATCTGTCCCTCAACGAATTGAAACGAAAAAAGCGGAGGTCATTTTTTTCACTGAGCCACGGTGACGAGGAATTTGATGTTCCTTATCAGGATCGATCCGGCGAAATCAGTGAAGCAAAGGAATTAGTGGAAAAAGCATTGAGTAAATTAGAAGCAAAATTTCGGGCAGTCGTTGTGCTACGTCTGATTGAAGGATATTCCACGACAGAAACGTCTGAAATATTAGGTTTGCCCACAGGTACGGTTCTTTCCCGGTTAGCGAGAGGCCAGAAAAAATTAAAACAAATAATTGAGCACTACTTGGGAGAGACGTTATGAATAAAAAATTAGTCGAACTTTTGTACAGATCATTCGACGCGCCGCTCTCTGCCAGTGAGCAAAAAAAATTAGAAAAAGCGCTGGAGAAGTCCGAAGCTTTGCGGCGGGAGAGAGAAAAAATTGTTGCCCTGCGCAAGAAAATGGCTGCCGTGCCGGCAGTTACCTTCAGACCTTTCTTTGCCGAGCGCGTGCTGAACAGCGTCAAAGCGCCGAGGAAAGCTGCTGCTGAGCAGACTTCGGTGTTTGATTTTCTCGTCGCTGCCTTCAAGCCGCTGGCGATTGCCGCGGTGATTTTGTTGGTCTCGCTGATGTTTTACAACCTGAGAGCGACAAAAAATTACACCCTCGCCGGTGCGTTGGGCAAAGAACCCGTAAGTCTCGAACAAATCGTCGATCCCGTGTATGCAATGGAATTGGAGTAACCTATGAATACCAAAACTAAATCTGTTTTCGTTTTAATTGCTGTGTTTGTGTTAGGCGTAGTGTTGGGAATTGTCGTAGATCGGACAATCGTGGAAAGTCAAATGCGCCGTCGTTTTTTGCGCGCCCAAGGCCCGGGAATGGCGCGCGTTGTTCTGGAGCGAATCATCCAACCGACTCCCGGGCAGAAAGCACAAATCGATTCCATTCTGGAAAAGTACGGTGAACGATTCCAAAAATTGCGAGCTGCAACGAGGATGAAAACTCTGAATTTGATGGATTCGATGCGCGTGGAAATCGAACCAATTTTAACTAATGAGCAGAAAGAACAGATGCAGCAGCACATTGAACGCATGCGTCGAGGGGCAATGCGCGAGAGGCCTTTCGAAAAAGGACGCTGGCGAAATTTCCGTCGCCCTCCGGAAGAGAGACCTCCTGAACCGCCACCACCAATTCCGCCGGAGTAAAATTTATTTCCCATCCAAAAAACTATTTTCATTTTCTCACCCTTTCAAAGGTTCCGAATCTTTGGAAGGGTATTCAATAATTGTAGCGTTTTTTCCCTTTCGAATATCCTGCAAACAACTTTTCTCAGTGCCAATTCTTAAAATTGAATTTGAAAGAAATATTTGTGCCCTCAACCATTGGTGGCAAAAAAAATTTTCATTCACGGGAATAAAACAGAATTTCATTTTGTCAAATTAGCAGAAAAGAAATTCGTAACTGTTCAGCTTGAGTCGTCTATTTATAATTTTGTAAGCTGCTGAAGCAGCTATTTGCTTTTTAGTTTGGATTATACCACCATGCTGAAGCATGGTGTTCGTTCAAAAAGCCGATTGTACTAACACCACGATTCATCGTGGTGCCAATAAATCAACCTTGCAAGCTAATTAGCCGCTTCAGCGGCTTCCGGAATGGCCACACCTGAATAGTTACAGAAATTCAAAGGAGATAAAAAAGATGATCAAATTAAACGAACAAACACAATCCAATCAAATAATCAGCGATGACCTGGCTCTCGCAGCCTACCTGAAAATGAAAGGTTATCGTTTGACAGAATTTCATCACAACAAATCAAAAATTTATTTCACTTTCGACCTCGACGACGCAGACGTGCGTCAGCTCAAGACCGATTTTGTGAATAGCGATTTTCTCGTTTTTTACAATGAACTCAGAAATTTAAAAAAAATTATGTGAAGGAGGTAGTGCAAAATGAAGAAGACGATTTTTATCATTACATTGGCGATCAGTTTACTAACAGTTTTTGTGCTCAATAGTCAGGTGATGGCGCAAAAGCCGCACAATCGAGGCGGGCAAGAAAACATGTTTGCCGGCGACCGCGGCGGATTCTGGAGCCAACTCACTGATGAGCAAAAAGAGCAAGTGCAGGCAAGGATTCAGGAATTGCGTCAGCAAGGCGCGACTCGGGAGGAAATTCATGAAGCCGTAAAAGCAATGTTGAACGAGTTCGGGATTCAGGTTCCTGAAAACCCGCCGCAGAGACGTCAGGGTCCTGGGCTTCGTGGGAACAGCCCGTATCTTTTTGAATTGAATGAAGAGCAAATGGCTGAATTGAGACAACTGGTGCAGGATTTGCGTCAGCAGGGAGCGACGCGACAGGAGATCAGAGAAGCAGCAAATGCACTTGTGCAGAGCTGGGGAGTCGATGTTCCGGAAAAACCGGGAAAAGGTTTTCGGCGAGGTCACAAGCCCGGCATGGGATTTTTCGCCGATTTGACATCGGAACAACGACAGGAATTGCGTGAAACAGTCAGTGGACTGCACCAGAAAAATGCCTCTCGTGAAGAAATTATCACTGCTGTCAAAGATTTACTCAGTGGCTGGGGAGTTGAAGTCCCGGAAAATTTTGACGAAAGATTTATGGCAGGCCCGCCTGAACGAGGACGCTTTTGGAAAGATTTGACGGATGATCAGAAACAAGCGCTGCGGACGGAAATTCGTGACATGCTTGCCAATGGCGCCGAGTTCGAAGCCATTCACGATGCGGTAATGCAGCAAATTCAGCAGTGGGGTTACGATGTCCCGGAACGTCCTGACAAAAAAGGATTTCGCGGGCAAAAACTCGCCGGGAAATTGACGGATGAACAGAAAGAGCAATTGCGGGCGAAAATCATCGCGCTTCTGGACGCCAATGCTGAACCCGGAGAAATTTTTCTGGCTGTGGGCGACATGCTGCACAATTGGGGGATTGAACCGCCCCATCCCGGATTTCACGGACGACGTCCTTTTGGACCGGGAGTAATGAGTCAACTCACTGAGGAACAGCGCCAGGCGATTCACGACCGGGTTGAAGAGTTGCGCGAGCAAGGAGCAACGCGGCAGGAAATTCACGAAACGGTGCGCCAGATGTTAGAAGAATTTGGCGTGAACTTGCCGGAAATGCCCGGAAATCAGCGTCCGGGAAAAGCTGGCGACAAAACCGGCTACCGCAGTGAAAGCGATCTGAAAGTCACGAACTATCCCAATCCGTTCAATCCGGAAACTCAAATATCCTACACTTTGAGCAATGCCGAACACGTCTCGCTGAAAATTTACAACATGCAAGGTCAACTCATTCGCACGCTGATTGATGAAACGCAGTCGGCAGGCTCCCATTCGGTGAAATGGGACGGAACCAACGACGCTGGCGAAAAAGTTGTCTCCGGCGTGTACTTGTACAAATTGCAAGCGGGAACTGATAGTTTCAGCCGGAAAATGATGCTGATGAAATGAGGTGCTATTGCTGATCAAAGGCAGCAGGCTAACTCACCTGGGAATGGTCTGCTGCCTGTTTTTTATTTTTTAATGGCAGAAAATGTGAGTGAATAAGAGAATTTAAATTTTTTTTAAGCAAATCGGAGCGAGGAATGAAAAAATTGAGTTTTTTTATGTTAGTTTTTCTTGGCGTTTTTTTAGTCCATGGCTGCAAGAATCAGGAATTAATGAATCAGTGGAAGCCTGGTGAACTAAAAATTGACGGCTCGGACGCTGACTGGCAAAGCCTGCCGCTTTTCATGGAAGAAGACATGAACGTGGCTTTCGGTTCAGCGAATGATGAGGAAAATGAATATCTGATAATAAAAATCGGGGATGTGCGGCTGGTTAGACGAATTCAAAGAATGGGTTTGACAATCTGGCTTTCGCGAGAAGGAAAAAAAGAAAAAAGATTTGGGATTCGCTATGTTGGAAGCGAATCTCTGGCAAGGAGTTTACGGCAAAACATGAATTTCGACAGACAAAGAACCCCATCGTCACGGATGAGAAAATTCAAAAAGAGCGATTTGCCGCAGGCGGGGATGATTGGTATCCTTCACGACGGGAAATTTCGCATCGAGCCGGAAAACAATCCCTGGGGACCTTCAGCGGCTTCGCAAGAGGTCAACGGACTTTTTTGTTACGAATTCAAAATTCCAATTCGGTTTGGCTTAAGCGCGACTGATGATAGTGAAGAAGAAATGTCGGATAAAATAAAAATCGGCATCGAAATCGGCGGCATTACGCCGGAAATGAGGGACGCGATGCGCGAAAACATGTCCGGAATGCGCGATAGGAGAGAAGGAATGCGTGGCATGGGAGGAGGCAGAGGCGGCGGCATGGGAGGCCGCGGCGGAATGGGGAAGTCAGGTGCTGGCATGAATGCCGACATGTCTGACTTGGAAGGAAAGGAATTTTGGTTCGATTTGATTTTGGCTGAAAAATAGATTCCTGAATTTCATTATTTCAAACTTGCAAGAAAATGAAATTCTATTAGTATCTTCATTCAACTTATCGAGAATAGGGTACAGTTAGCACGGATTGTTCTAACATGCAGATGATTTTTCGTGTCAGGGCAATCCGGTCGGCAGATAATGGGAGAAATGGCGTAGTATTTTTCTATTTCCATTTTAACTACTCCAGACAGAAAATATCTTCTGCAATAACTCTCAAGTTTCCTAATCTAAATTTCACATCTTTCAAAAAAATATCCCTTACATGAAGTTCGGAAAGACCAAAACAGAGAATAATTTCAAAAATATCGCCCGCGCTGTCTCCTTCTTCGCCCATTTGGTCGAATTAAAAATGAAATCAATCCAAATTTGAAATGAGAAAAGATGTTAACTTCTTAAGAAACATTATGTTTTAATCTTTGGCATATCTTTTGTCTAATGATAGAGCAAAACAATAAAATGTTAATCAAAAAGATGAAAAAACTATGGAGGAAATAGTTATGAAATTATCAAAAAATTTAACTCTGGTTATGATGCTGATCTTCAGCGCGCTGATTTTTGCACAATGTTCAGATGATGCGAATCCGGCTGCGCCGGTAGCAACGGATAGTCAATCTAATAGCGCTGATTTTGTTGCCTCGATTGAGGATTATCCTTTGGAAGATGTCAGCGAAGCTGAATCTGAAGGTTTGGCATTTATGCGCGAAGAAGAAAAATTAGCGCGCGATGTGTATATTACTCTCTACGAACAATGGGGGATGCGTGTTTTTACCAACATCTCCAGAAGCGAACAAATGCACACTGACGCAATTGCTACTTTGTTAGAGCGTTATAATTTGCAGGATCCGGTTGTTACCGATTCGGTTGGCGTTTTCACAAACACGGATTTGAAAGCGCTGTATGACCAGCTCATTGAGATGGGAAATCAATCACTGATCGATGCGCTCAAGGTTGGTGCTGCTATTGAAGAAATTGACATTCTGGATTTGAAGAAACAACTTGACGATGTGGTCGATAATCAGGATATCGCTTATGTTTACGAAAATCTGATGCGAGGTTCGCGAAATCACTTGCGCGCGTTTACCAGAAATCTGGGAAATCAGGGTGTAGATTACACGCCCCAGTATCTTGACCAGGAAACTTATGACGCGATTGTGAATTCTCCGATGGAACGAGGGAATAATTAAAAGATAATCAAGCAGCAAGATTGTTCATGTGTGTTCTCCTGAAAAGCCGCTTCAATCCGAAAACAGTGGATCGAGGCGGCTTTTTTATTTTGTCTTTTTTGAAACCACGGAGCACGCGGAGGAGGCGCAGAGCCCTTCCTACCGGCTCATTTTTTGATTTCAATTTTTTCACAAACCCCGGTTTCTCAAAGAAAACAGGGTTTGTAAAAACCATTCG
>JAADFU010000130.1 GCA_013152715.1 Calditrichota bacterium | reverse complement strand
CCCAGCGTATTTCCGGCATCTTCGTAAACCTGGGTTTCACCTTTTTCACCCGGAAAAATTGTAAGAATGAGCGGATCCACTGGCTTTTCGTTAGAATAGCGCATTTTTGGCTGCATGGGAATAATGGCGCCCGCTTTGGCGTAAACCGGAATTTCATCCAGCGCAAACGAACGCTCGATAACTTTCCCACCTTGCAAAATATTTCCCGTGAACCATTCAATCCACTCGCCCGGAGGCAGCCAGATTTTTTTGGTGATAAGCATACTCATCGAATCGAGCGGTTCGGTGATCGGCGCTACCAAAAGGTCATCCCCAAACATGTATTGATCTTTGAATTGATACGCTTCTTCAGCTTCGGGATAATCGTAATACATGGGTCTGCATAACGAAACTCCTGTATCGTAAGCCTTTCTCGCCTGAGTGTAAATATAGGGGATCATCGCATAGCGCAGCAAAAAAGCATCGCGCATCACATTGAAATAATCCACCGGATACGCCCAGATGCGGCGTTCTGCTTTGGGATTGCGCGTTGTGTGGGTGCGCAGCACAGGACTGAACACGCCAAACTGAATCCAGCGCGTGTAAAGTTCCGGCTCCACTTCACCAGGCATGTGACCGCCAATATCGTGACTCCAGTAACCGTAAAGCACATTGGACGCCGTCGCCGTGAAATAGGGCTGGAACGCCAAAGATTGCCACACAGAAATCGCATCTCCGGAAAATCCGATCTGATAACGATGATTTCCCAATCCGCCCCAGCGATGAAAAATGAGCGGTCTTTTCCCCTGCCGCTCCATGTCCGTAAAATGGACGTAATTCAACCAGAATGTCGGATTTACGCCGGGAATTTTTGTCTTGTGCTCTTGCTGCCAATCCAGCCACCAGAAATCCACGCCCATTTTTTCCAGCGGATGATGCAAAATTTCCATATAATTCTTGGCAAATTTCTTATCGACAATATCAAAAGGAACATATTTTTTCGTGGCAGGATCGATGCCCATGGCGCGAGCCATCTCCGGATATTTCTCTTCCCATGGCTGCACCCCGGATGCCGGATGTAAATTTAACGGCGTTTTTAATCCCTTTTTGTCACACCAATCGAGGAATTCTTTTGGATCCGGGAATAAAATTTTATTCCAGGTATAGCCGGACCAGCCTTTCCTCTGCCCAGCCTGATCGCGCTCCTTTCTCCACCAGCGCAAATTGAAAGTCTCGTGCCAGTCCATGTCAATCACCAGCACATCCAACGGCACATCGTGAATTTCAAATTCGTGCACTAACTGGCGAAATTCTTCATCTGTGTAAGCCCAGTAGCGCGACCACCAGACGCCGAAAACAAAACGCGGCGGCAAAGGAATCTTTCCAGCCACCCGGGTAAAATCGTGTAACGCCTGTTTGTAATTATGACCATAGCCGAAAAAATACCAGTCTTGATAGTCGTGCTGCGGCGCCGGCTGCGCCCATTGCCAGTCACTATTGTCCAGCAGGGGCCTTTTTGTATCGTCAACCAGAGTCCAGCCGTCCCGCGAAATTAATCCCGGCTCCAGATCTGTGGCGCCCTTGACACCATCCAGCGTGCGAATAGTGCCTTTCAAATTGTTGCTATCTTTCATTCCCGGATGCCATTGCACAGATTTTCCGTTGAGGGAAAATTCGATTTGCAAATTTTTCGCATTAAATTTCCCGCTGCCAATTTTGTAGCGCAACTTCAAATGACTGGTCTGAATTTTAAGCCAGCCATTTTTGCGCGTTACAGTAAATTTCGGCACGGGCAGCCGCCGATTGAGAAATACAAGCGTGGCTTGATCGATGAATTTTCCGTTCTCAGACCATTCCATGCGGATCATTTGCGGCGTCAACACAGTGAACCGAACATTTTCGTCGGTCACCATTGACTTTTTGTCAGCAACAGGATTATGAACATTTTCAGCGAAACTTTTTTTCTGCGCCATAGCAAACATCCCCGACAAGAGAAGAAAAATGAAGAAAAAATTCCATTTGCCATTCATGTTAGCCTCAAAAAATAAATGACACAAGATCAGACAAAACGCCTATGGAGCTATCTGTCAAAAACTTCCACAGCCTGATGCAGACATTCTACTTCCACAGGCGTTTGGCCGTAAATTTCTCCGTCCGGAGTTAAAATTTTCGGGACATCGGTTTCGATGCGGATTTTTTTCGCCTGAAACTCTTCCACTTCCGGCAACAGAATATGTTCTCCGGTGAAAATTTTCGGAAATGCGGACAGCAGCTTGCGCCGCGTCACTTTGGAAAGCATCACCACATCGAGAAAGCCATCGTCAATTTTTGCTTTCGGCGCCATGAGGAAATTGGAGGTGTAGCGTGTGTTGGAAATTTCCACGAAAATATTTTCCCGTTCCAGCTTTTTGCCGTCAATTTCAATGGTTAAATGATGTGTTTTCAGGAAAGTAGTCTGGTAAAGGACACCGACAGTGTAGGAAAGGTTGCCGATGACTTTTTTCATGCCGTGGGCTGTTTTGGTCACGTCGGACACAAATCCCAGGCCGAGAATGTTCAGATAATAGAAATCACCATTGTCTGTTTTGTAATGCCCGACGTCCACCTTGCGCGGTTTGTTCGCAGCAATAATATCAATGGCTTCGCTCCACTGTTCGTTTGTGAGATCCAGATCGCGCGCAAAAGCGTTTCCCGTTCCCACCGGAATTACGCCGAGGGGAATGCGTTTTTTGCTTTTGTTTTGAAAATAGCCGTTAATGACTTCGAACAAAGTGCCGTCGCCGCCGGCAGCGAGAAGGGCATCGTACTGGTCAAAATCCGCCTCGCTGACCAATTCCACACCGTGTTTTCTGTGCTCGGTGAGTTTCACGTCGATGTCGATGTTCTTGGTTTCAAATTTGAGAAGAATGTCGGAGAGGATTTTTTTTGCCCTTCCTCCATTGGCTTGAGGATTGTAAATGAGAAGCATCGAACGGTCGTTTTTTTTTGCCATAAATTATCTCGCTTTCTGCTTTGTTTCAATTTTGAAAATAATTTAAACTAAAAGATATATTATTTCTTTGAAAAAGTCAAATGATAATTTCAATTTCTTAAAATTTTGGATGAATCCGGTGTATGAGGAATAAACACTAATTTTCAAAAACAATAAATAATGACTGAAACAATTTTAGGATTTCGGTTTTTTCCTTGACTTTGAAATTCATTTTTAATATAATTATGGAGAGATTTATTTGAACTGTACCCCACTTTGTTGCAAAGGGAAATAATATGACGACGAGATCATTGATGCAGCATTTTGTTATTTTCGCCATCGCGCTAACTACTTTTTTTCTTGGTTGCCAGAAAGAGAATCGAGGGGCAAAAGAAGGCGATCTTGGCTTACCGCCGGCGGAGCTCATACGCAGCAATTTTTCAGCGGCTGATTTTGTCCTGTCTCTCAAGCCAGATAGCCTCAAAATTGTCAAAACAATTTATGCCGACGATGGCGCGCCCGGTTATGTGATAGTTGCAGTGGCAGGAAAGGTGAAAGATTGTTACAAAGGTAATCTGCCCGTCGGCGAACTGGTTCGGTATCGGTTTATGGCTGAATTTGAGAAAAATTTGCTGGAAAACTGGCGGCAAAAGGAGCGGCTGCTGGTGTTTTTGAAACGGGACGAGAAAAGCGGAGGGCTGCGAGCGATTGAATTTGGGCAATTAGAAGAGACACCGGGATTGTTGGACATCCTCGCAGAGGTTCAAAACCTTCGCAAGGATTAGAGGCAATTGAATTAGCAGAAGGTGATTGCCATGGAAAATGTTTCGGTGAAATGTCTGGTCATCGCCTGGGTTTTGGGGATGCTGGTTTCCCGCATTCCGCATTTCTTCAATGAGTCCGACTTTAATGCAACGCATTCACGAATTAGTGGCGAATAATTGTTAAGAAACTAAATGTGTGATTCAGTATTAAGCGTGAGTCTGGCTAAAATTTTTAGCAAAAATTAATGGACACAGCAAAAATCACTGCGAATAAATTATCGTCATCAACAGCGCCTCACGATTTTCTTCCCAGATTTTTTGAAATGATTCTCTCGGCAGCTCCAGCGTAATGGTGGGAATATTCCTCTCCGCGCCAGCATAACTACCCAAAGATCCAGGCGTCGCATAGCCTACATCCTGCGTCGCCGGATAGCCGTTCAACAGCGCCATCCGCACAGCTAACTCGTAAGCCGGACCGTCATAATTCACCATCCGCAGCGGCGTGTGAATGCTAACAATTCTGTCCGGCTGGTACTTTTCGATTAATGCCATGACTACCTTTGTCTCCGGTTCGGACGCCGGCTTTTTCCCGGGATAATAGCTTCGCTTGTCAAATCGCATCGTCCAATTGGCGGTGGGAAAATTTCTGTTCAAATCCACGCCGTGGGCATTCGTGCGAAAACCGCGTACCAAACCATCCGGATTGACACAGGGCACAATTACGGTTCGGCAGTCCGGCTTTCCCTGATATTCAAAATAAAGATAGCTTGCAAATCGCAGCGTCAATTGTACGCTCAAAGGCTCGCTGCCATGAAAGCCGCCCATAATCAGCGTCGTGTTTTTTCCCGATCCCATTTCCAGTAGTCGAATATTTCGCCCTTCCACAGATCTGGCAAAAATTTCCCATGGAAGAGAACTACTTTCAATTTGCCAGTAAAGCGCTTGACCCGGCTGGTGAAATTGCGCGTAAGACGCACACTCGAATTGCGTCAAAATAACAAGAAAAATAAAAGCAAACAGCCACTGAATTCGTTTCCGAAAAATTCGCATTTTCATCAGGTACATTCTCCGCGCGCAATTCTGTTAAGAAAGTTGAAAAAACAATTTCGGTCTTTTTAATATCACAAAAATCAACAAGACATATATCAGCCGACTGAACCAGGGGAAAATAAGATTGTCAAGCGCCATCGTTAAAAATGAACGGATATCGGTTGTTGCCAACCAGCGCTGAAAAAGTACGTACCCCCATTCGGAAAAAAGCCAGAGGATGAGAATGATGCCCACATACGTCCCGACAGTCAAAAATGTGCCTAATTTGCCTTTATTGACCATGGTCCACCAGGACGAAACTGCCGGATCTGCCCTGTCTGATTTTTTGAGTCCCATTTCTTTAGCGATAAATAAAAAATGCCGCGTCAGAGAGACTCCCAGTCCGATGATGTAAATGGTCAACACAATCAGCGCCGGCGGGAATAGCTGCACCACATCTTCCACATCAAAAAGTCCTCTTGCCCAGCCGGGTAAAATTTCCTGCATTTTCTGATTCAGATCAGCAAGCCATTTTTCCTTTTCAGATATTCCCGTCGCCATTTCTTTCATTTGTTGGGAAGTTTCTTGCTGTTTCGTTTTTAGAGCGACCTGTTTTTCCACCAGAGTTTGCCTGAAATGTTGCATCTGCTGATTCAAATATCTGTCCAATTCCTGAACCGTCTCTCCTTTTCCTTCAAGAGTAATGTACCAATTGTCCCGCAAATGATTTTCTTCCCATTGCTGCACAGTTTTTTCAATTGTGGAGAGTTGTACTTGCAGTTCTTCTGTTTCAAATTGATTTTTCGGGGCTTCAGAAAGCGCTGATTTTAATGGCTGCAAAATCTCATTTTTTACGATTTTTGCAATGCGACGAATTGTTTGGTTCGCTGTATCCGAATAAGCCGGATAATTTGCCTCCAAATCCGGATTTTCCCGCATCAAGCGAAAACGACGGATCAGTTTATTTTTTTCGATCTCCCAAGGCTTACGAGCAATTACTTCCTGCACCTGATTAAATTTTTCATTTAACTTCTGCAGTTGAGTTGTCGTTTGTTGCAGCATCTCCTGGTTACTGCGCATTTGTTGTAATTCCGCCTCCACCTCATCGGTGCGTCCGGTTAATTTTGTCAACGGCGTCAAAACATCGATCAGCAGCAAAATTCCCACAATCAGCGAAAAAAAGATCGTGCGTTTGATCTGCTTATTTTGATCTTCCCACAGTTTCAGATGTCTCTGAAAACGAAAATTATCGACCGGCATGGTTTCCTCCCTTTTTCAATTCAAAATATAGAGAATTTTTTACAATATAAATGAGAAACTCTTGAATGTCAAGCTAAAATTGGAAATTCTTTTGCGCTATAATTTTCAAAAATTCAAAGTTCAAACTATCGACAAACATTTTCCGCAAGCGGCTTTCCAGCGATTTAATAGACGCTATCGTTTTCCGATTACGAAAAAATTAAGATTCTTCTAACGCAGCAAGCTGCAATTAAAAATTAGTGTCTTCGAGACTTCGTGGCTAAAATTTTACTCCAAAAGTCCCGCTTAAAATAAAAATCACTTGCATCTTTCCTAAAAATTTATTAATTGTGTTACTCTGAAAAAATCAGATTTTAGGACAAAATGAATGAATATTTTAGGCATTTCAGCATATTATCATGACAGCGCCGCCTGCCTTGTCCGAGATGGGAAAATCATCGCCGCGGCGCAGGAAGAACGATTTACCAGAAAAAAACATGATTTCAATTTTCCTTTTCAGGCCGTCGACTATTGTCTTCGCGAAGGGAAAATTTCCGCCAGCGAATTGGATTACGTGGCTTTTTACGATAAGCCCTTCATCAAATTCGAACGTCTGCTGGAAACTTATCTCGTCTACGCTCCCGGGGGAATAAAATCTTTCGTGAAAGCCATTCCGGTCTGGGTGAAACAAAAACTCTGGATTCGGGAGTTGATCAAAAATGACCTCGGATATCAAGGAAAAATTATTTTCCCGACGCACCATGAATCGCACGCCGCGTCGGCATTTTTCCCGTCGCCATTTTCCGAAGCCGCGTTTTTGACCATCGACGGCGTGGGAGAATGGAATACCACAACTTTCGGCGTAGGAAAAGATAATAAACTGCAAATTTTATCAGAAATCAATTTCCCTCATTCTTTAGGATTGCTCTATTCCGCATTCACTTATTTCACGGGTTTCCGCGTCAATTCCGGCGAGTACAAACTCATGGGCCTGGCGCCCTACGGCGAGCCAAAATATGTACAGCAAATTTTAGATGAATTAATTGATCTCAAAGAAGATGGCTCGTTTCGATTGAACATGAAATATTTCAATTACGCCGTCGGATTAACTATGACCAACAGACGATTTGACAAATTATTTGGCGCCAAACCGCGAAAGCCGGAGACTCAACTCAGGCCACGGGACATGGATCTGGCGCGCAGTATTCAGGCTGTGACGGAAGAAATAATGCTGCGGATGGCGCGCCATGTTCATCGTGAGACCGGACAAAAATATTTGTGTCTTGCCGGAGGCGTGGCGCTCAATTGCGTTGCGAACGGAAAAATTTTACGAGAAGGACCGTTTGAAGATATCTGGATTCAACCGGCAGCCGGCGATGCGGGCGGCGCGCTCGGCGCTGCTTTGTTTGCGTGGCACCAGATTTTTGAAAATAGAAAAATTACCCCTGAGAATTCAGATCTCATGCAAAACGGTTATTTAGGCCCTTCTTTTTCCGATGCAGAAATTGAAAATTTTTTAACTAAAAAAAAAGCAGCCTTTCAAAAATTAGAAGATGAAAAAATTCCCGAAACAGCAGCCGAACTCATTGCCTCAGAAAATGTCGTGGGTTGGTTTCAAGGAAGAATGGAATTTGGCCCTCGTGCATTGGGTTCACGGAGCATTTTGGGTGACGCACGCTCGCCGAAAATGCAGCGCATCATGAATTTGAAAATTAAATTCAGAGAATCGTTTCGGCCTTTTGCGCCCAGCGTACTGGCGGAACACGTTTCCGAATATTTTGAAATCGACAGGGAAAGCCCGTACATGCTGCTTGTCGCGCCAGTCAGAAAAGAAAAAAGAAGAAAGCTCACCGAAGAGCAGCGCAAACTGAGCGGGCTGGAAAAATTACACATCGAGCGTTCCGAGATCCCGGCGGTGACTCATGTGGATTACACGGCACGCATTCAGACAGTGAGCAAAAAAAACGGGCTTTATTATGATTTGCTGAAGGCATTTTATCGAAAAACCGGCTGCCCGGTCATCATTAACACTTCCTTTAACGTGCGCGGCGAACCGATTGTTTGCACTCCCGAAGACGCCTATGCCTGCTTTATGCGCACGGAAATGGATTATTTGGTCATGGGTAGTTTCCTGTTGGAAAAAAAGAAACAACCAGAAGTCGAAAAAAAATCAGACTGGCGGGAACAGTTCGAATTAGATTAGTCACCCACCAACCAGCAATTTTGAAAATCCCTGGTTGGTCCGGAGAAAAAATGGAAAGCAAACAAATCACAACAAAACAGTTACGAACTTTTGGCATCGCTTTGGCAATATTTTTGTCCATCATCGCCGTGATCCGTTTCGTCCATCAAGGTCAGCAAACCGCCTTGATTCTCTGGACCAGTGCCGGCGTAGTATTTTTGCTCACTCTCCTCTCCCCTGCTCTGATCAAACCGGTTTACCGCGGCGCCATGTTTATCGCCGGAATTTTGGGCTGGATAAATACGCGGATTTTGTTGGCCATTTTTTTCTACTTAATTCTCACTCCCATTTCTCTCGTGCTCAAAATTTTCCACAAAGACCCGCTCAAGCGAAAATTAGGACCCGAGGCAGAAACCTACTGGGAGCCGCATTCAGAGAAAGCTGCGGATAAGAACCGCTATTTTCATCAATTTTAATTTTGCTTTTCTTGCAACAATCTCTCTTTTGCCTCGTAAACACTCCCAAAATGAGCATTCAGATTTTTTTTGACTTCGGAGGTGTCATGAAACTGAAAAAGGGACGCATCTGGCTAATTGTTTTCGCAGCCATCGTTATTGTCTTGTTGGCAATAATTTTTCTTTCCGGTTCGGGTAACGGAAAAAACCACGGGCAGGCAACAGTGAAAGTGGAACGCCGCACAATTGTTGACAAAGCGCTGGCCGTCGGCACGATTGATCCGAAAAATGAAATTCAGGTGAAATCGAAAATTTCCGGTGTGGTGAAAAAATTATTTGTCGATGCCGGCGATCTTGTCCGTATGAGAGACCCGCTGATTGAAATCAGGCCTGATCCCACGCCGCTGGAGCTTGCCGAAGCCACGCGTAATGTGGAGATGGAATCAATTGCTTTGGAAAATTCCAAAAAAGATTACGCGAGAATTGTTCAACTGAAAGAAAAGGGATTCACCTCGGAGAAAGAATTTGAAGCCGCGCAAGAATCGTACGAACAAGCAAAGCTTCGGCTGAAAATGGCAAAAGAAAAATTGGCGCTGCTGGAGAAAGGAAAAATCACCATCGCCGGGACCAACATCGAGACGATCGTAAGATCTCCGGCCAGCGGCTACATTCTGGAACGCATGACAGATGTCGGCGATCCGATTGTTCCGCTGACTTCTTATCAGGCGGGTACAGTTCTTTTCACGCTTGCTGACATGAGCAAACTTCTTTTCAAGGGCACAGTTGACGAAATTGATGTAGGAAAATTGAAAGAAGGTATGGAAGCAGAAATTCAGGTCGGGGCGCTTCCAGGAAAACCGTTCAAAGGCATCCTGAAAAAAATTTCCCTCAAAGCGCAGAAACAGGAAAATACCACAGTTTTTCCCGTGGAAATTGGAATCCAGTTCCAGACCGGACAGGTACTCCGAGCCGGTTACAGCGCAAATGCGAATATCATCATCCAGAAAAAAGACAGCGTTTTGACCATTCCCGAACGAGTGGTCACTTTTCGCCATGATTCGGCGTTTGTCAATCTTCCTGCTGGCGAAGGCAAAAAGGAAGTCAATATTAAAACTGGTTTGAGCGATGCTATTTACATCGAAGTCGTTTCCGGTCTGAAAGAGGGGCAGGAAGTTCTGGAAAAAGAAGTAAAGGAAATCAAATAATTTTTTCTCAGTGCTTTTTTTCATTAATTAGTCAGATTAATGGGAGCAATTCCCAAAAGTTGAAGTACATATTGAACCATCACCACAATTTACTGTGATGTTAACAAAAGAAAAAATAAATAGTTAACTGCTTCGGAAGTTTTGATTTAGATTTATTACCTATTCAATTACCAACTTTTCGGAATTGCACCATTAGTAGAAATTACTTTGGAATAGCGAGAAAAATCAATGAACATTTTCACTCTATTTGGCGAATTTATTCGTGATTTACGCGCTCAAAAGCTACGGACATTTCTGACAGTTTTCGGCATCATCTGGGGCACAGTCGCCATTATCGTGCTGCTCGCTTTTGGCAATGGTTTTCAGAAACAAACCATGAAAACGATGAACGGCATCGGCGAGGCGATCGTACTCGTTTTTCCCGGGCAAACATCGAAGCCGTACATGGGCATGGGCACCGAGCGCTGGATTCGACTACGCGAAGAAGACGCCTATTTGATCGAGCGGGAAATTCCCTACATCAAGTCAGCAAGTCCGGAATATTCCACTTGGGAAGCGCCGCTGCGTGTGGAAAATCGCGTCCGTTCGCCCAACGTGACTGGCGTGGTTCCGGTCTATTCTGAAATGAGAAATATCATTCCTCAGGCAGGCAGCCGTTTCATCGACGAAATCGACCAAAAATTGCGGCGCAGAGTGGTATTTTTAGGGAATGATCTGGCTGCTTATCTTTTTCAAGGAAAAAACCCGGTTGGGGAATACGTGTTCGTCGGAAGGACGCCCTTTCGTGTCATTGGCGTGATGAAAGAAAAAGAGCAGGACTCCTCTTACAATTCCCGGGACAAAGATCGCGCGTTCATTCCGGCTTCCACATTTAAAGCATTATTCGGGCACAGATATGTGAACGATATCGTTTTTTCCACTGTTCATCCGACAGTTTCGCCTTTGGCAATTGATGAAGTTTACAAAATTTTAGGGAAAAAATATCGCTTTGATCCCACGGACAAAGAGGCGCTCAGCGTCTGGGACACCAATGAATTTCAAAAGATGGTCTGGTACATTTTTCTGGGATTGAATATTTTCATGGCTATCATCGGTGCGTTCACATTGACTGTTGGCGGCATCGGCGTGGCAAACATCATGTATGTCGTCGTTCAGGAAAGAACGCGGGAGATCGGGATCAAGCGTTCCATTGGCGCGAAAAAAAGGCACATTTTGGGACAGTTTTTTTTAGAAACATTTTTCATCATTTTCATCGGCGCGCTTATCGGCGCTCTGATTTCGTTGGGAATTATTTTTATCATTTCCGTTCTACCGCTGGAACAATTTGTAGGCAAGCCTTCTGTTTCATGGTGGGTTGCGCTGACGGCGGTTTCTATTTTGGGATTTATCGGATTCATCGCCGGCCTTTTTCCGGCTAAAAAAGCGGCAAACCTGAATGTGATTGAGTGTCTGCGATTTTGATTTTTAATTTGACAGGACTAACCGGATAAAAACGGATATAAAATAAAAAAAATTAAAACATCCGAGGAAAGAAATGCCAATCTGGATGCTTTTGGACGATTTTTTCCATGATTTAAAATCAAACAAAACACGTGTTTTTCTGACCACATTTGCCATCATCTGGGGGACAATAGCCATTGTTTTGCTGATGGCATTTGGCAGAGGTTTTAAGACACGAATGGTCACCAGCATGCTCAACGCCGGGAATATGATTATCCGAGTTTACGGCGGCCAAACGAGCATTAAATTTCAGGGACTTCCCGAAGGCAGGAGAATTCGTTTCACCCGCGAAGACGCAGACGTACTCAAACAAAGCATTCCTCAAATCCAGCAAGTCAGTCCGAGCTACGGCCGCTGGGGTGTGCGCTTGAAATATGACGGCAAAAAAGCTTCGACTTACTGCGAGGGTGTGATGCCCAATTTTGAATATTTGCGAACCATGTACCCCAAAGCCGGCGGCAGATTTCTCGATGAACTCGATGAAAAAGAAAAACGCCGCTCAATTTTTCTGGGCTCTGAAATTGCTCAGGAACTATTTGGGAATGAAGATCCAATAGGAAAAACAATCACCATGGACAACGTTCCGTTCACAGTTGTGGGTGTGATGCAGAAAAAATTGCAATTGAGCATGAGCAACGGTCCCGATGACCGACGTGCAATTATTCCTTTTTCTACCTTTGAATCGATTTATGGGCATCGCTATTTACGCATGATCACAGTTCGCGCTCACGATGTTTCTCAAAATGGATTCGTACGTTCGGAGATCGCACGTGTGCTCGGCAAAAAACTCCGCTTCGACCCGAAAGACGAGAACGCCATTCAAATATGGGATTTTGTGCAAAACGTGAGAGAAATGGACAAAGTCTTTACCGGCATCGAAATATTTCTTGGCATGGTCGGCGCTCTCACGCTGCTCGTCGCCGGCGTCGGCGTTGCCAACATCATGTACGTCGTCGTCAAAGAACGAACACGAGAAATCGGCATCAAACTTGCCATCGGCGCCAAAAATCGTCACATCGTCAGCCAATTCGTTTTCGAAGCGCTGCTGATCGCTGTCATTGGCGGGACATTGGGGATTTTGATTTCCACGGGAATCGTCGAATTGATCCGCATGATCCCTGTGCAAAATCAGGGATTGGCATATCTTGGCAAACCGGAAATTTCCCATGCGGTCCTTTTGACGACAACAATCATTTTAGGTTCCATCGGAATCATTGCCGGTGTTTTCCCGGCGCGAAAAGCCGCGAGGATGAGTCCTGTGGAGAGTTTGAGGTATGAATAGCTTTTTTAGCACACGGATCAACGCTGATCTGGCGGATTGGCACGGATTAATTCAAAAAATATTCTTGGGTCAACTATTTATTTTTCCAAAATAGTTTTCAAGTTGAAAAATTGCTCTATCTCAAGGATGGGGCTACACTTTTAAATTCTTTTAAGCAATCATTTTCTAACCGATTTCACATTCCGATTCAATTTCAAATTCAAATCCCTCAACAACGTACTATCTTTCTGCGCCGCCCGCAAATGTTTTTTGCCGAGCAGAGTCGAATCTTTGCTCACAAGATAGGCGTTGGCATCAACGAATTTTCTCATCAATTCCCGGTCTACGTTACTCCTATATTCGTAAACGCGATTCCTGCGATTCGTAGGACTCATCTCTATCAGCACGCCGAACATGTTGAATTCATTTCTCGGCGAAACAATTCTCCGGCTGACCAGCCCCTTGGCTGTTATTCTGTCCAGCAATTTATTCAAATCTTCAAAAGTAATATTCATTGTCGTATCCAGACTGGAGTAGATAGTCGTATCCATCACATTCTCCTTTGCCCAGAGAATTTCCAGCACATCTGTTTCTTCGCGTGTGGGAAGCGTGTATTTGTTCAGAGGCAAAGATTGAAAAAATGGTTTTTCCTTAACCTCCAGCGGCGTGACAGGAATATTTGGCTTCAAAACCGGCTGGCGATACGGCGTCTGATATTTGTAACTGTCGGGTCTGTTCAACGCATCGAAATTGTGCGTTTCTTCCGGATGAGTTGCGCGATATTGACTTCTGACGTCAAAATTTAAACGAGCTTCTTTTTCGCTGATGGTGGGAATTTTCGGCATTGTAGGCTGCTGAAATTTCGGCTTTGGCTTTAGAACCAGAGAGCGTACTGCTTTGGTCTGGCGCAAAGTGTCGCGGGCTGCTTTTGTCGTGTCAGCTTTTTCCTGCCCGAAAATACTGGAAAAAATCAAAAGGAAAGCAACTCCGATAATACTAAAAATTCTCATGAGTTCCCCGTTGATAAATTTCGCCTTATCCGCGACCAGAGTCGAATCTTTTCCATTTGCAAAGAATCAAAAAAGACGTGTTCTGGTTTCTCCATTAGACTTATTTTGTGGTAGTTTTGTTTCATTAATTTTTTCGTTAAAATTTAACTCTCAGGGAAACCAAAAATGACCGAGGACGTTTCACAAAGAACAATAATTTTGGGAAAAATTTTATGGATTTAATTGTTACTTTCCCGGGCGGAAAAAGAGTGGACGCCCATTACAAAGATTTCACCATTAAAACAGACCAGCCGCTATTTGGCGGTGGCGAAAATTCAGCGCCGGCGCCTTTTGACCTGTTTCTGGCGTCGCTGGCAACGTGCGCCGGAATTTACGTGTTGAGTTTTTGCCAGCAGCGAGATATTCCCACGGACGACATCACAATTGCCCAAAGAATTTTGCCGTCGAAAACGGGCAGAGGCGTGGGCACGATTGCCATGGAAATTCAACTGCCGCCTGATTTTCCCGAACAATACAAAGAAGCAGTCATTCGCGCCGCGGATCTGTGCGCCGTAAAAAAATTGATGGAATCGCCGCCGAAATTTGACATTTACACCAGGACAATTCAGAAATGAACAAAGATATCCCCCAAAGGAGCCGAGCCCGATGATTGAAGCTGTATTATTTGATTTGGATGGTACTCTCATTTTATTCAATGAAACTGAATTTTTTAAAGCCTATTCCGGGAAGTTGTATCTTTCATTTCGAGATATTTTACCTTCGGATGATTTTGTGAAAAGACTGATGTACGCCACGCAAAAAATGACCGACAATGACGGCAGGCAAAATAACGCGGCAGTTTTTGTTGAATATTTTAAAGATGGTCTGAATATTTCAGTAGAAAGTCTGTGGCAACGGTTTGAAAATTTTTACACTAACGAATTCCATCAATTTCAGCCGCTCATGAAGCCAGCGGACGGCGCGCGGGAGGTAGTCGAATTCATGAAAGAGAAAAATTTAAAGTTAGTCATTGCCACCAATCCCATGTTTCCGCTCAACGTGCAATTGATGCGATTGGACTGGGCCGGTCTTTCCGACATCGAATTTGATTTGATTACTCACGTGGAAAATTTTAGCTTTTGCAAGCCGAAATTGGAATATTACCAGTCAATCAGCGACAAGATCGGCGTTCCTGCGGAAAATTGCCTCATGGTCGGCAATGATCCGTTCAACGACATGATTGCCTCGAAAATTGGCATGGAAACTTATCTCACGACCGACAGCGCACACATTTCCATCGAACTCAGTCGGGAATTGGCAAAAAACGACAAATTGGAATTGCCCACTCCCGATTACAAAGGTCTGCTGAAAGACGTCCCAGAACTCGATATTTTTCCAGAAACTTAAACAATATTTTTCTGATAAATACGATACCTTTTCACCAGATCAAACCGGAGTTGACGCAGTGCATTATTCATCAAAAAATTGTCTTCCAGCACCCAGTTTGCTTCGACGTAAACTTTCCGCGGGTTCAACACTTCGTGCAACCGACGAAACATGAGCACAGAAATTCCTTTTTTCTGATAAGGTTTCAAAATTCCCAATGCCCAGATGCGATAGCGATTCAATTTTTTTATTCCGCGCAGCAATTTAAAAATGCCCAGCGGAAAAAGTCTGCCGTTCATGCCTTTCAAAATATCGTTCACGTCGGGCAGCGTGATGATGTAGCCGATGGGCTTGCCGTCCACTTCAGCGATGAGTACAACTTCCGGATGCACGATCATTTTCAAATCAGCAGCGATCTGCTCGGCTTCTTCCTCCTCGATGGGATAGTAGCCCCAGTTATCTTTCAGCGATTCATTGGTTAGCCAGACGATGGTGTGCGCATCCTCGTTGATCTTTTTCATGTTGATAGGTCTTACCGTCACGCCGTACCTTTTCGCGATAGCATCAGTGAATTTCAAAAATCGCTCGGGAATTTGATAGCCTTTGCCAGTATCGCAGGAATAAACCAGCAGGTCTTTGATTTTGCTCATGCCCAAATTTTGCACCTGATCGTTGTAATACGCCGGATTGAAAGAGGACATGATAATCGGCGGCACGTCGAATCCGTCGAGAATGAAACCGATGTCTTGCGACACGAGACTCCAGGGACCGCGCATTTTTTCCATGCCTTTTTGACGCAGCCAGTCTTCCGCAGTGTTGAGCAACAAATTTGCCGCCTCGTTGTTGTCCACACATTCGTAATGGCCAAAGAAACCAACTTTTTCCTTCCAATAGTCCACGGCAATTTTATCAACATAAACCGCAATCCTGCCAATAATTTCATTATTTTGCCTCAGCAGAAAAAACGCGTAATCGCTGTGCTGCAACATGCGATTCTTTTTGGGATTAAAAACATTCTTTTGATCCAGCCGCAGCGGAGGAATCCAGTTCGGTGTGTTTTTGTAAAAAGAATAAGGAAAAGAGATAAATTCATTAAGCTGTTTCTTGTTTGCTACCTGTTGAATTTCCATTTTCTGCTTTCCTTGATTTTTGTTTCGAGTTCCGTGTCGATCGTAACTTTTTGATTCTTACAAATTAGCAAATTTCTCCCAGAATAATGAGCAAAAAAATCCGGGAGAATGCTCAGCAGCTACCCATGTTCTATTTTTTCCAACCAAACTTTTGTCTTCTCCAGTGCCGCATTCAAACCAATTTTGGGCGAAAAACCGAGCAAACGATTGGCCTTATTCGTTGAAAAATGATAATCTCTCCCAAAATTGAAAACTCGATAGCGCGTGACCGGCGGCGGATGTGAGATGCGAAAGAGTCGAAATAAAAGTTCAAAAAAATCTGCCAGTGCCAATGCGAAACCGAAAGGTACGGAGAATCGCGGCTTGGGCACATTAAATTTTTGACAAATGGCTGCGATGAATTGTTCCCAGTTGATTTCCAGCCCGTCGGAAATAATTATTTTTTCGCCAACAGATTTTGGGGACGTCGCTGCCAGCCACAACGCTTCGCAAAGATTCTCCACAAAGAGCGGCGATGTCCAGGCTTTTCCGTGATCAATCAGGGGAATGAACCCTGGCCGAAGCGCTCGAATAAATGGAATGAAAAAAGTACGATCGGCAGGACCGAAAACATTGGCCGGCTGGACTATTGTAACAGGCAGATTCGCTTCGTGGAAAAAACTGAGCAGCCAATTTTCCGCGATAATTTTTGTGCGCGCATAGGGGAAATTCCATTTGGGCACTGGAAACTTTTCATCAGCAAATCTGAAACCGGAGAATCCGTAAACCGCGGCGCTGCTGAGGAACACAAAACGTTGGGCATTAACTCGTTTAGCCGTTCGGGCGACTTGCTGCGTGGTTCGGACATTGGAATCGAAAAATTGCTGAAAACTTCCCCAATCAGACGCGAGGCCCGCAACGTGAAAAACAATGTCGCTGCCAGCCATTGCCTCTTCGAGAAATTCCGAATGAAATAAATTCCCTGAATAAACATCAGCAGCGACTTCGCGCAACAGTGACAAATCGCTGGTCGGGCGCACTGTTCCGGAAACAGTGTGTCCTTTTTTCAGCAGAGAAAAAGCAAGACGACTTCCGATGAAGCCGTTGATTCCGGTAATGAAAATTTTCATGATTTTCAAATGAAATGGGTAACCACGAAGGTACGAAGTTTTTCTTTTTACTTTTTTGTTCGTCCGTTCGTGCCTTGGTAGTAAATAAATTTTTACTCTACCGATTCATTAATCACATCGTCCTTGATTTTCAACAAAAACTCTAATGCCGCATCGTGCTCATTGGGAATCTCGCCTTCGAGGATTGCTTCTTCGATCATCTTTTTCAATTTTCCCACTTTTGGCCCGGGCTTGAGGCCGCAAACTTCCATGATTTCTTCCCCCCTGACCGGCGATTGAAATGCGCGCATTTTGTCTTTTTCTTCCACTTCAGCGATGCGCCGCACCACGTGATCGAAATTCTGCAGATGTTTTTTGACGCGCTGCGGATTCTGCGATGTAATGTCCGCGCGGCACAATGTAATCAAATCATCCAAATCATCGCCAGTCTGCACAATCAGCCGCCGAATCGCCGAGTCGGTCACTGTTTCCTCAGATAAGCTGATAGGGCGTAAATGGAGACGTGTGAGTTTCTGCGCATATTTCATTAATTGATTTGGCAATTTCAAACGACGACAGATTCTCCCCAACATTCTCGCGCCGATCTCGTCATGGCCGTGAAAAGTCCAGCCGATGCCGTCGATGAATTGCTTAGTCACTGGTTTGCCTACGTCGTGAAACAGCGCCGTGAAACGAAGTTCCAATTTCTTGCTCACCGCAGCCACGTTATCCACAACCATCAGCGTGTGCTTGAAAACATCTTTGTGATGGTAGCCAGCGCGCTGCTCCACGCCTTTCATAACAGAAATTTCCGGCAAAATGAGCTCGAGCACACCGGTCTCGTCCATCAACTGAAAAGCCAGCGAAGGTTTGTCATGCTCGAGCATTTTCATGAGTTCGTCGGTTACCCGCTCCTGAGAAATAATCTTCAGCCGCGAAGCCGTCTTTTTCAATGCGGAAAAAGTTTTTTCTTCAATCTCAAAATCGAACCGGGCGGCAAACCGAATCGCACGCAAAATTCGCAGCGGATCGTCTTTGAAAGTTACTTCCGGTTCCAGCGGCGTGCGAATGATTTTTTTCTGCAAATCTTCTTTCCCACCGAGAGGATCGTACAGTTCACCGAAATTTTTCTCGTTCAAGCCCATGGCAATGGCGTTAATGGTAAAATCCCGGCGGAGCAAATCATCGTCCAACGAAGACTCAGTAACGATCGGTTTGCGGGAATCGGGCAGATATTCTTCTTTGCGCGTGCCGACAAATTCCAATTTGAAATTACCCACATGCACCATCGCCGTGCCGAAGCGCTCAAAAACGACAACTGTTTTCGTCCCCAGCCGTTTCGCCACCTGACGCGCAAATTTGGGGCCGTCGCCCACTACCGCAAAGTCAATGTCTGTAACTGTCCTGTTCAGCAATTTATCGCGCACAAATCCGCCGACAGCCCAGACGGAAATGCCGGTTTCATCCGTCAGTGCGCCAATTTCTTTCAATACAAGTTCTGTGGTAAGTTTCTGTCTTTTTTTATTTATTTTTTGTTTCCTTATGTGTTTTTCAAATTACAATGTTCCTGG